>NZ_JANEWL010000002.1:0-154294 GCF_028069815.1 Citrobacter sp. Awk 2 | reverse complement strand
TCTAAATATAATATTTCAATCTGCTGACGTAAAGACATCGGTGTTTGGCCTGTATTTAACGTTAACATTCTATATAATATACCCAACCTATTAAGTCCGTTGTATATTTCCACTCTAATAGGCTGAGCAAGTAATTTATTTAATGCAGCTTCATTTTGAGACTCTTTTAACTCGGAAATTAAATCGAGAATTGTATGTGTTCGTTGAAGTCCGTCCAGAATAACTAAATCATCTTTTTTGTCATTAATCTTCGATGTAAATTCATCTGAATCGTTTTCATCAAATGATAGTTTAGATGTTAACGCTAGTACAATGGGGGGGATAATACAGTTTTTCAATAAATCTTCTTTCAAAAGTGCATAAACAGTTTTTGATGATTTAACTCTTTTCCTTTGGAATTCATTTTTATTTAGGATGTTTTTAATAAGTTTTTGATATTCATCTAGAGACATTTCTACAAGAATATTTTTTGCGTTAATTCGCTCGTCTTCCAGCAATGATTTAATCTTCATAGACTCCTCCAATCCACAAATATGATTGGTGTTATTATACTATTTCCTCCTACCACAAGGGAAGGATAACTTCATTCTTCTGTTACTCAGGCTAGTGTCGCATCTGTATGCGGTTTGGAAAGCATAACCTGATCGTGTTTACCATATGTACAATTGCCATGATTTGACGTGCTAGGTGAAGAGTTGGCCCTGCTTAACTTATTGTTTTGATTGTAAAAGATCTTAATTTGAGATTTGTTTATGGCAGAGAAATTTTTGTTTGAATAGTTGATGAAAAATGAATAGGTGCGCAATGACTTACAAAAGATGAATATTATTTATTCTTACCTAAAGTCCTTTCAGATAGAACCGAAAACTTCCACCTGCTGTAAATAATTATTTGTTGTTTTTGTGAGGCAGACAATTAGGGTTATAGTAATTGTCAACTGGTAGGTTCCACCATGTTAAATCTAAAATTCTTTCTCAGCTTAGCACGTTTGCCTATAGTTGCTCCTCATACCGCCAAGGTGACAACACCCTCTTTGCCTTCCGGTTATTTCCAACCTATGAGAGCGACTGAACTGCTTATGACAACCCGCCGCCAACAGTGGCTGCAATCGCTCTGGGATTATTCGTCTCTGCCGAAAGACATGTATCGCCAGTATTACCTTGCACCACTGGAGCATTGTGTAACGCTGATGCAGCAGTTTCCTCTTACGGAAAGTGGGCCATATGCCCGTCCCGGAGGGATGGCTGACTATATGCTGGAAACGGTATCGTATGCGGCACGGTTGTCGAAAAGCTACATGCTGCCGGTTGGCGCACCGCCTGAAGAACAGGCGGCGCAAAATGCAGCTTGGAATACCGTGATTATCTATGCGGCTATGCTGCCTTCGCTTGAATACCTTTGTCATATTCACGTTGAGCTGGAGAACGGCAAGCGCTGGTTTCCTCTGCTGGATGCGCCTCCAGAACCTTATCGCTTTCGTTTTGAACCGGAACAATCTCCGGAACGGCTGCAAAGTTTTGGCGCAATGCTGGCGTGGAAGATTATCCCTCCAGAAGCTATTAACTGGTTGAGTAGCTGGCCAAAAGCCATCAGGACCCTGTCAACGTACCTGACTGGCTTCCGGGCGCAGTCGGGTGTGGTCAATGCCATTGTGTCTGAAGCTATTCGCCTCACTGCTGGGTCGCCAGAAAGTAAGACACTGGTTGCACTGGCGGCAATGGTTCCGGTTCCAGCTGATTCATTGCAGGGTGACACGCTGCTGTCCGGATTAGCCGATAATATACCTGAGCTGGTTGCGTCGTATTCCGAAGATAATGTCCTTCCGGCAGCGGAACCTGCTCCTGCGCCTCCTGCAGATCTGGTATTACCGGATCTGCAGGAGGAACCGGATGATACTGATGCGTTGCTGGCAATGATGGGTTTTGCCAGCGTTGATGTAGCAGAAACTGGAGAAATCATGCTATCCGCAGAGTCGAACGATCCCGGTGAGGTATTCTGGCAATGGCTTGTCACGGGATGCCGTTCCGGTAGTCTGATCCCGAACAAGTCCGATGGGCGAGTTCATCTGGTCGCCGGTTACGTGTTTTTGCGTGCGCCAGGAATTTTTCACCAGTTTCTGACGGAGACGAATGCGCCAGTAGAGGATAAAGCCAGGCTTCAGAAAGCGTTTGAGCGACTGGGCCACCATCGGCAGGATAATGGCACCATGTATACCTGCCAGTTGTACCAGAATAAACAACGGGAAGGGCGCTTTCAGAAACTGAGTGGTTACCTGGTGCCTGCTAGTAAGATTTTTACGAGTGATGACAATCCAGGCGATAATCCGCTACTGATTGTTTTAAAAGAATAGTTATCTGGCCCCTCTCTTGCTGATGCTAATCAATCGCGGTATCTTCTACCCGCACCTGCAAAATCAGGGGCCGGGATTGACCTCCTGAAACACTTCACTGACGACACAAGGCATTTCTTGTGTCGTTCGCTTTGCTACATCTCAATGGTGGGCCGGGCGGGGGCGTCGAAAGATGCGCCGGTGTCAGTGAGGCCGGTAAGGTCAACCCTGTCCGGTTCCACCACCCATGAGATTGACCTCTCTGGTGGTGGGTATAAGTTGGTACTCACTGGAGGTTGCCTTATGGCTACAATCCTCGACCAGACTCACCAGTTACTCACCATTCCTTTCAGTTCCACCACCGATTTCATCGTGTTAGCCGGGCATTGCGAAAACTTTGCTGAAGCGCTGATCGAATGCGATGACCCGGTGCTGAAAATGGCGCTCTGTGGCAGGATCAACACTTGCCTGACGTTGCTACAGCCCACACTGCTTGAACCTGTTCCTCCCCATCTCGTTGAAAGTCTCACTGTTGATACTCTTCCTGCCTGTTCTTCTGGTTTCGGGCCTGAATGCACAGAGGTTTGCCAGTATTGCCTCGCTCTGACGCAAACACTCTCTGGGCAGGGGTTCTCCTCTGAAACGGAGAAATACCTTAGCTGGCTATTGTTCGACCTGATCCATCACTTCGTAGCGGAAATAAAAGCCCCACGCTGGATACGCACTGCTGAGGGGGTGAAGTTTATCGATGAGGTAGCCGCATGATGTATCAGGACAAGGGACGCTGTTGGATGAGTTGTCATCTGACACTTGCCAGTAAGATTTTTACAGGCGATAACAATCCTGAGGGTAACTTGCTACTTATTGTTATATAAGGATATTCTTATGGATGGTGTTTCCTTTGGGCTTCTTACTGAACAGTATTTTTACAGCAAATCATTACGACCGGCGACGGAGTGGAGCTACCAGAAAGTGGTTCGCTCATTCGAAGGATTCACATCGTTTAACCCTACGAAGATCGATCACCTGACGGTGCTGAAGTGGCGTCATACGGTGTTGAATGACCAGAACTGCGCGACCCGGACGTGGAATAACAAAGTTGCCCACATGAGGGCGTTGTTTAATTTCGGCATCAAGCAGGGGTTGTTGCCGCAGGCCGAAAATCCTTTTAACGGTGCGGTTGTTCGCCCGGGTACGAAAAAGAAGAAGACGCTGACACAGACGCAAATGGATGCGATGTACCGACTGATGGAACAACATCTGGAGGCTGAGACAGGGAAGGGAAACAGCAGTATGTTCAATGGTCGCAGAAATGCGCTCCTTCCGGCGTGGTTCTGGCTGACGGTGGTAAATGTGTTTCGTTATACCGCCATTCGACAGAACCAGCTTCTGCATATACGGTTGGGCGATATCAATCTTGAAGAACGGTGGATTGACCTGAACATCGAGGGGGCGAAAAACCATCGTGAACACCGGGTTCCGATCGTCTCGTCATTGTATCCGTCGCTGGAGGAACTGGTGAGAAAAGCCGGTGAGGCTGGGATGGAGTCGGACGATCAGGTGTTCAATGTGGGCTGGTTCGACCTGATGAGAAAGAGTAAGTATCCGGAGGTAATGAACGAGTATCCGCTGAGAGCGTTCTTTCGCCGTTTATCCCGGGAGTGTAAGTTTACGATCACGCCACACCGGTTTCGCCATACGGTGGCAACCCATATGATGAAATCACCTGAACGTAATTTGTACGCGGTGAAGAAACTGCTGGGCCATGTCAGCATCACATCAACGCTGGAATACATTGATGAAAGTGTTGATAGCCTGCGGGATATACTGGAAACGGAGTTGATGTAGCGGCCTGATGAATGTGTCACTGACACAATTTGACATTAACAACAAATATCTGTAAAGATCACGCACGAAAAAACAGACTTGCTGCAAACAAGTCTGTTTATCAAGAGCCTTTCTTCAACGACAAGTAACAGCGTTACATCGTGTTTTTACTGGCTCGCCTTCGTGTCCGTCAGGATTGCATCTTGCAAATCTGACCAACCGGCTTTGAATAGTGGTGCCCGGACTCGGAATCGAACCAAGGACACGGGGATTTTCAATCCCCTGCTCTACCGACTGAGCTATCCGGGCAACGGGGCGCATTAAACCGTATTCACGCATGCCAGTCAATCAAATTTCAGGAAAAGCTGCTCAACCGCTTAATATTGCGGCAATCTGTGTGTTTTTGCCTGAAGTTTGCACAAATTATCCCTGATAATCCAGGTGTAAGGGGGCACAACCATGGTGACACGTATTGCGTGCTAAATACGGTGGTTTTTGCTGATTCCAGCTGCGTGGGTGCATGGTAAGACAAGGTGAATAACAGAACATTTCGCACCACCGTGAAGATGGTGCGGTTTTAGCCGTGCGCCGGAAAGGAATGCTCGTTTAGGTGAGTGCGCCACCCTGACGACACTGAGCAAAACGCAGGATATCTTCGGCCAGACGATGTGCTGTTTCTACATCAGCATGGCTGCGATTAACCAGCATGCGACTCAGGCAGCCTTCCAGCACCAGTTCCATCTGTTTGGCGACCATTGCCGGGTCATCAACTTCCAGTGTCGTCAGCAGTTCATGTGTGAAGTCATGTGCAGCCTTTTTCTGCTGATCAGCTAACTGATGGACAGGATGGCCAGGATCGGGATAAAACGTACAGGCAGCGATGAACAGGCAACCGGGATAGCGATTATTACTCACGCATTCGGACAGTGCGTTATAGCGTGCCAGTAGTTTCTGCTCAGCACTCAGCGTGTCATCCAGCAAAAGCTGACGCCGCCAGATATCCACCCGTTGGCTGAGGTAACGCAAGGCATCGTATAGAATGGCCTCTTTATCAGGCCAGAAGCGTTGCAGTTCATCAAGTGGATAATCGACATGCTCAGCCACCATTTCCAGTGTGGTATTGGCTATCCCTTGAACCTCAAGTAATTTCAGGGCTTCTCCCAGGACATCTTCACGTTGCACGGTATTCTCCTCCGTATTTCCTTTTGCAAGTGTCGCTCACGGTTGGCGATCACGCAAATGCGCACTAAAGGTCGATGCATCCATAAAGCCCGTTACCCGTGCTTGCGGATGCTCTTTACCCTGGGCATCAAAGAACAGAATTGTCGGTAGCCCTAATACCTGTAAATGTTTAAGAAGTGCGACATCTTGTGCATTGTTTGCGGTGACATCCGCCTGCAACAGCACCGTATCGCCCAGCGCGTGTTGCACCTGTGGGCTACTGAAGGTGTACTTCTCGAACTCTTTACAAGCAACACACCAGTCAGCATACAAATCCAACATGACAGGCTTGCCTCTGGCTCGCTCCAGTGCCTGATTTAACTCGTCCACCGATGTCACTGGGGTGAAGTTCAGGTGCGTCTGGGTTTGGGCATGCGACGCACCAAATGCCCAATCCTGCAATGGTCGTACACTTACCAGCGCCGCAGCTAGCAGGACAATTTGCACGATACGCATCCAGCCTTGTTTTGCCTGCAGACTGGTGATGAACGCCCAGGAAAAGAATGCCACGCCAAGCAGTGACCACAGGCGAATGCCCCACTCATCGCCGATAATCCGCTCGAGTAAAAAGACGGGAAGCGCAAGGATGACGAAACCAAAAGCAGTCTTGACCTGTTCCATCCATGGGCCACTTTTTGGCAGTAGGCGGTTACCAAATACGGTAATCAGCATCAGGGGTAATCCCATCCCCAGTGCGTACAGATACAGCGTACCGCCTCCCAGCCACATATTCCCGCTCTGTGCGATATACAGCAAAATCGCGCTCAGTGGTGCCGTGGTGCAAGGGGAACAGATCAGTCCAGCAATCGCTCCCATTGTAAATACGCTGCCCGGAGAACCACCTTGCTGGCGATTACTCATCAATGTCAGACGTGTTTGCAGTGAGGAAGGGAGTTGTAATGTGAACAAGCCGAACATCGACAAGGCCAGCAGCGTAAAGACAATGGCAAGCCCAATCAGTACATAGGGATGCTGTAGCGCGGCCTGGAACTGTAGCCCGGCAGCCGCAACAACCAGACCCAGAGCAGTGTAGGTGAGCGCCATTCCCTGTACGTAGATGAAGGTCAGCAGCAGCGCACGCCCGGTTGATAAGCGTTGTTTACCACCGAGTACGATCCCGGAAATCAGTGGATACATCGGCAGTACACAAGGGGTAAAGGCAATGCCAATCCCGATCAGCAATGCCCACAGTGCGGAAAAAGGGAGTTGGGCGGCTGGTTGTGATTGTTCTTCCGGGGCGACTGTAACAGGCGTTGATGCAGGCGTCGCATCTGTACGAGCCATGACTTCGCTGAGTGGAACGGTTTTGGTTTCCGGCGGATAGCAAAATCCGGCATCGGCACAGCCCTGGTAAGTGACGGTCAGCGTTGCTCCAGATGCGGCCTGATTGATCGTTACTGGAACGTTCAACTGCTTACGGTAAATTTCGCTTTTGCCGTAAAACTCATCTTCATGCCAGACGCCTGGCGGCAGCTTTACCTCGGCAATATCGGCCTGTGATGGCGTAATGCTTATCTGTTTGCGGTACAGGTAGTAACCGTCTTTTACCTGCCATGAGAGGTTCAGATCATGTTGGTTTTGCTGAAAATCAAAAATAAATGCCCGGTCAGCAGGAACAAACTGCGAGCGGCCAGGCGAATCAAATAATCCGGCAAAAGTGGATGTGCTGCATAGCAGCAGGATCAGCGTAAGGATGCGTTGAGCCATGAGCGGTAATCAAAGTCTCCGTGAGTGACGGGTAAAACCAGAAGTTCAGGGGTTTGATACGGATGATGAGACTTCAGGCAATCGAGAAGTGCTTGCTGGTGCGTGACGGTGGTTTTTAAAATCATCTGGACTTCATATTCCTGCTCCAGCTTACCCTCCCAATAATAGAGAGACGTTGCACCGGGCAGCAGAGTCACGCAGGCGGCCAGTTTTTCTGCCAGTACTTTGGCTGCCAGATCCTGGGCCGTTGCTTCATCCGGGGCGGTACAAAGCACCACAACGGTATCGGGGATGGAAATATCCTGACTCTTTACATCAAGCATAAACACCTCGAAATAACAGAGTAACCAGCAAGAGAACGGTAACTATACAACGGACGAGGGAAGGATGTTAGTTAAAGCGAGGGGGGGAGGAACTGCGGGATGCATAAGCACCCCGCAGGTAAAACTTACAGCATGAAGCTACCCAGCAAGAAGCCGAAGCAGACAGCCAGAACCACACCCAGCGTACCTGGGATGAAGAACGGATGGTTAAAGACGAATTTACCGATACGGGTAGTACCGGTGTCATCCATCTGAACCGCCGCAACCAGCGTTGGGTAGGTAGGCAGAATGAACAGGCCAGAAACCGCAGCGAAAGACGCTACAGCGGTCAGTGGAGAAACGTTCAGTGCCAGAGCCATCGGCATCAGTGCTTTAGCCGTTGCAGCCTGAGAATACAGCAGTGCAGAAGCAAAGAAGAAGATGACGGCCAGCAGCCACGGATGACCCTGAATTACGCTACCTGCAGTATCTTTGATCCAGTCAATGTTGTGAGATACGAAGGTATCACCCAGCCATGCAACACCCAGGATACAAATACAGGCACTCATACCTGCTTTGAAGGTGCTGGAGTTCAGGATGGAGTCAGTTTCAACGCGGCAGATGATTGTCGTCAGCGTCGCGATGCTCAGCATAATGATCAGAATGGCGTTGGTGGTGTTCATCAGCGGCTTAGCAACCAGACCGAGGCTTGGGCTGTTGACGATGGCGTAAACGACGACACAAACCACACCGAGCAGGAACAGCCATACGGAGGTTTTCGCACCGGCTTTGATTTCAACTTGTCTTTCACCGCGCAGCTCAACCAAACCTTCTTCCAGACGCTTACGATAAATCGGATCGTCAGACAGTTTGGAGTTGAACAGCATGGTGACCAGGAAGGACATCACCAGCACAGCCAGCAGGGTGGACGGAATGACCACTGACAGCAGGTGAATGTAGCTGATACCATGACCTTCCATTACGGAAGACATGTAAACCACGGCCGCAGAGATAGGTGATGCGGTAATCGCAATCTGTGCAGAAACCACGGCAGTAGAGAGCGGACGGCAAGGTTTGATCCCTTGCTCCTTCGCGACTTCAGCGATAACTGGCAGTGTTGCCAGAGAGATGTTGCCGGTACCCGCGAAGATAGTCAGGAAATAGGTCACGATCGGTGCAAGGATCGTGATGTATTTCGGGTTCTTACGCAGCAATTTTTCAGTTTGATGGACCAGATAGTCCAGACCACCTGCAATCTGCATGGCAGAGATAGCAGCGATAACCGCCATGATAATGGAAATAACATCGAACGGAATATTACCCGGTTTTACGCCAATAGCGGCGAGAACCAGAACACCCAGCCCACCTGCAAATCCAATACCGATACCCCCAAGTCTGGCACCTAAAAAGATTGCCAGCAAAACGATGATAAGTTCTAAAACTATCATATTAGCCTTCCTTGTTGTTTAACAAGTTGATATTAAATTGTTGTTTTTAAGTAACTTGGTGCAAGAAAAAAGGCACGTCATCATGACGTGCCTTCTCTGGTACTACCCTACACGATTACTGTTCGCTTTCATCAGTATAACGTTTTGCTTTATAAGCCGGGTGCATCAGGTTCTGTGCAGAGAAGATATCGTCCAGTTCTGCTTCGGTCAACAGACCGCGCTCCAGGACAACTTCACGCACGCTCTTACCGGTTTCGGCACAAATTTTACCGACGATGTCGCCGTTGTGGTGACCGATGAACGGGTTGAGGTAGGTGACGATACCGATGGAGTTATAAACGAATGCTTCACACACTTCTTTGTTAGCAGTGATGCCGCTAACGCATTTTTCCAGCAGGTTGTAGCAAGCGTTGCTCAGAATGTGGATAGATTCGAACATTGCCTGGCCGATAACCGGTTCCATTACGTTCAGCTGCAGCTGGCCTGCTTCAGATGCCATGGTAACAGTAACGTCGTTACCGATGACTTTGAAGCAAACCTGGTTTACAACTTCTGGAACAACCGGGTTCACTTTTGCTGGCATGATAGAAGAACCTGCCTGCAGTTCCGGCAGGTTGATCTCATTCAGGCCGGCACGTGGACCAGAGGAGAGCAAACGCAGGTCGTTACAGATTTTGGACATTTTCACAGCCAGACGTTTCAGTGCACCATGCACCATAACGTATGCGCCGCAGTCGGAGGTTGCTTCAATCAGGTCTTCTGCCGGAACGCAGGCGAAACCGGTCACTTCAGCCAGTTTTTGCACTGCCAGCGGAGAGTACTCTTTCGGTGTGTTCAGACCCGTACCGATTGCAGTTGCGCCGAGGTTAACTTCCAGCAGCAGCTCAGCGGTACGTCCAATGTTTTTCACTTCTTCTTTCAACAGTACGCTGAAAGCACGGAATTCCTGACCGAGGGTCATCGGTACAGCATCCTGCAACTGGGTACGACCCATTTTCAGGATGTCCTGGAATTCAACAGCTTTTTGCTCGAAGCCTTCACGCAGCTGGTTCAGAGCATCAATCAGTTTGATGATGGATGCGTAAACAGCGATACGGAAACCGGTCGGGTAAGCGTCGTTGGTAGACTGACATTTGTTGACGTGGTCGTTCGGGTTCAGGTACTGATATTCACCTTTCTGGTGACCCATCAGTTCCAGACCGATATTGGCCAGCACTTCGTTGGTGTTCATGTTGACGGAGGTACCCGCACCACCCTGGTAAACATCTACCGGGAACTGATCCATGCATTTTCCGTTATTCAGGACTTCATCACACGCCGCGATGATGGCATTTGCCACGCTCTTAGGAATAGTTTGCAGCTCTTTGTTGGCCAGTGCCGCTGCCTTTTTAACCATTACCATGCCGCGAACAAATTCAGGAATGTCACTGATTTTGTTGTTGCTAATGTAGAAGTTTTCAATCGCTCTCAGAGTGTGAACACCATAGTAAGCGTCCGCTGGAACTTCCCTGGTACCCAACAAGTCTTCTTCGATACGAATGTTGTTTAACATGTGAACCTTCTTTTTCAAGCTGCCAATGATTTGACTAAACACACAGGATATATGTGATTTCGATTGTTTCTCGACCGACGATTATCCCCTGCATCGGTCTGATACCCGAGATCATATGCTGGTTCAGGATTTCTACCGTAATCTGGATCACTTAAAACGTGGAATTTACCCCTTATTTATTATTCTGTGAAATAGATCACCCCTTTAGGATTAACACCAAATATTAGTGTACAAGTAGCTTGAAATTTTGCTAATCACCACAATATTTGGGTGATGCAAGTCACACAATTTTCGAACAGTTGTTGGTGAAAACGACTGTTTTCAACAGGAGAGCCCTTTGCGCTGGATACCATTACTTGCCATTTTTCTCTATGTTTACATAGAGATATCTATTTTTATCCAGGTCGCCCATGTGCTGGGTGTCCTGATGACCCTGATTTTGGTTATTTTTACCTCGGTTATCGGTATGTCTCTGGTTCGTAACCAAGGATTTAAGAACTTTTTACTGATGCAACAGAAAATGGCAGCAGGTGAAAGTCCGGCTGCAGAAATGATCAAGAGCGTGTCGCTGATTATCGCCGGCTTACTGTTGGTGTTGCCTGGTTTCTTCACCGATTTCCTCGGTCTTCTTCTTTTATTACCACCAGTGCAGAAACATTTGACCATGAAGTTACTGCCGCATTTGCGTTTTTCGCGTATGCCAGGTGGTGGATTTAGTGCCGGAACTGGCGGTGGTGATACCTTTGACGGTGAATTTCAGCGCAAAGATGACAAGCGCGACAGCATCGAACATAAAGACGATCGTCGGGATTAAGCATCAGTATGTAGGCCGGATAAGCGTTAGCGCCATCCGGCAAAAGTATTTATAGGCCGGATGATGGCGTCAACGTTGCCTTATCCGGCCTGCGGGGTAAAAACAGCCACAGTCCTGCCAGCATAATCAACGCATACAGACTCTTCCAGCCGACCATCGCCAGCAGCAGTAGGCACAGTAGCCCCCCCACTATCGCCAGTACGCGATAGTGCCCTTTTAGCAATCGACACCCTGCCAGCATGCACAGCAGATAAATCATAATAAAGATGCCGTTAGCGTAGACGATTAACGCGTCGAGATTGATTTGCAGCATATAGATGCACAAGGTACTGATGACGCAGCAACCCAATACCGCGTTTAGCGCATTACCCGGAAGATGGCGAGGGGACAGGCGAGCCAGATAGCTCTCCGGTTTATATTGTGCTTGCGACCACACCAGACGGGCGAAACTTTGGATATAAATGTTCAGGCTGGCAAAGCAGGCCAGATAACCAATGATGCAGGCAACCCACAGGGCCTGAACGCCAAACAGTTGGACGACGATTTCAGGCAGCGATGCCGCCGCCGCCATCTGTTCGCCGTAGGCATCAAAATGTAATACAACGACGGTACATGCCCAGTACACGGAACCGGCCAGGAGTAGGCCAATCATCAGGGCGCGCGGGAAATCCCGTTCTGGATTTTTGAATTCAGAGGCCAGGTGTGCGAACGCCTCAAGGCCAACAAAGCACCAGAACATCACCGACAGCGCGGCAAAAAGCCCGGGAAACTCAATCTTGTCGATGGCAGGAAAGGGGATCTCACTCGGTTTCAACTCGCCAGCCCACCAGATGGCGACAATCAGCGCTACGATCAGTCCGGCAATCACCGTTTGCAGGTTAGCGCTGGAGCTGGCACCCCGCGAACCGATGTACCAGACCAATACCAGCGTGCCAAGTTCAGCCAACAGAAGCTGCCAACCATGCCAGCCAAACATTGCCTGGCCAAATCCTGCGGCGATGTGCAATGCCGCAGGTAACCCCACTGGAATTACCGATAAAAAAAGCCATCCGGTAACGCGCTCAAGCCGTGAGCCAAAGGCCATGCCGACAAAATGCGCCACACCGCCTGCGCTGGGAAAGTGGCGACCGAGTACGGCGAAGACAATCGCCACAGGAAAGACTAAAACGATCAGCACCGGCCATGCCCACAGGCTGTTGTTGCCAGCAACCAGCGCAGCCAGTGCGGGGACGGCGAAAACGCCTGTACCTAACAATGATGTCGACAACAGGCCAACGCCTTGAGCCAGTCCCAGCTCTTGTTTTAGTCCGCTCATAAGTTGTTATCCGGTTATGCCCATGTACCGGGCTACAGCGCAGATTTTCGATGGTATCACAATAGGATTTGCTTATGACGACGTGGCTGAAATCGTTATGAAATGTGAGGTGTGTCGGTGTTTTGACGGGATTTTCTGCTGATAAAAATTTTTTTTCGCTTGCCCCCTTGAAGGCACAAAAGCCCATCCCCATCTCTCTGGTCACTAGCCGGGATACCGTTTACGGGCCGGCGTCACCCATAACTGATAAAGACTTTCTCAAAGGAGAGCTATCAATGAGTATTCGTCCGTTACATGATCGTGTGATCGTCAAACGTAAAGAAGTTGAATCCAAATCTGCTGGTGGCATCGTACTGACCGGTTCCGCAGCAGGTAAATCAACTCGTGGCGAAATCATCGCTGTCGGTAAGGGTCGCATCCTGGACAACGGTTCTGTACAGCCGCTAGACGTGAAAGTCGGCGATATCGTCATTTTCAACGATGGCTACGGTGTTAAATCTGAGAAGATCGACAATGAAGAAGTGTTGATCATGTCTGAAAGCGACATCCTGGCAATTGTTGAAGCCTAATCCGCGAACGACACTGAACATACGAATTTAAGGGAAAGAGAAAATGGCAGCTAAAGACGTAAAATTCGGTAACGACGCTCGTGTGAAAATGCTGCGCGGCGTAAATGTACTGGCAGATGCAGTGAAAGTTACCCTCGGTCCAAAAGGCCGTAACGTAGTTCTGGATAAATCTTTCGGTGCACCGACCATCACTAAAGATGGTGTTTCTGTTGCACGTGAAATCGAGCTGGAAGACAAGTTCGAAAACATGGGCGCGCAGATGGTGAAAGAAGTTGCCTCTAAAGCGAACGACGCTGCAGGCGACGGTACCACCACCGCAACCGTTCTGGCCCAGTCTATCATTACTGAAGGCCTGAAAGCTGTTGCCGCGGGTATGAACCCGATGGATCTGAAACGTGGTATCGACAAAGCTGTCGCTGCTGCAGTTGAAGAACTGAAAGCACTGTCCGTACCGTGCTCCGACTCTAAAGCTATTGCTCAGGTTGGTACCATCTCCGCTAACTCCGACGAAACCGTAGGTAAACTGATCGCTGAAGCGATGGACAAAGTCGGTAAAGAAGGCGTGATCACCGTTGAAGACGGTACCGGTCTGCAGGACGAACTGGACGTGGTTGAAGGTATGCAGTTTGACCGCGGCTATCTGTCTCCTTACTTCATCAACAAGCCGGAAACTGGCGCAGTAGAACTGGAAACGCCGTTCATCCTGCTGGCTGACAAGAAAATCTCCAACATCCGCGAAATGCTGCCGGTTCTGGAAGCTGTTGCTAAAGCAGGCAAACCGCTGCTGATCATCGCTGAAGATGTTGAAGGCGAAGCGCTGGCGACTCTGGTAGTTAACACCATGCGTGGCATCGTTAAAGTGGCTGCAGTTAAAGCACCTGGCTTCGGCGACCGTCGCAAAGCAATGCTGCAGGATATCGCAACCCTGACTGGCGGTACCGTTATCTCTGAAGAGATCGGTATGGAGCTGGAAAAAGCGACCCTGGAAGATCTGGGTCAGGCGAAACGTGTTGTTATCAACAAAGACACCACTACCATCATCGATGGCGTGGGTGAAGAAGCGGCAATCCAGGGTCGTGTGACTCAGATTCGTCAGCAGATCGAAGAAGCAACTTCTGATTACGACCGTGAAAAACTGCAGGAGCGCGTAGCGAAACTGGCTGGCGGTGTTGCTGTGATCAAAGTCGGTGCTGCAACCGAAGTTGAAATGAAAGAGAAGAAAGCTCGCGTTGAAGATGCCCTGCACGCGACCCGTGCTGCGGTAGAAGAAGGCGTGGTTGCTGGTGGTGGTGTAGCGCTGATCCGCGTAGCATCCAAAATTGCTGGCCTGAAAGGTCAGAACGAAGACCAGAACGTGGGTATCAAAGTTGCGCTGCGCGCAATGGAATCTCCGCTGCGTCAAATCGTTCTGAACTGCGGCGAAGAGCCGTCTGTTGTTGCTAACACCGTGAAAGCGGGCGACGGTAACTACGGTTACAACGCTGCAACTGAAGAATACGGCAACATGATCGATATGGGTATTCTGGATCCGACCAAAGTAACCCGTTCTGCTCTGCAGTACGCGGCTTCTGTTGCGGGCCTGATGATCACCACCGAGTGCATGGTTACCGACCTGCCGAAAGGCGATGCGCCTGACTTAGGTGCTGCCGGTATGGGCGGTATGGGTGGAATGGGCGGCATGATGTAATTTAATCTTCATACTTCAAGCCGCGGGTTCGTTGGCTGCGTTTGTTCACCCCAGTCACTTACTCATGTAAGCTCCTGGGGATTCATGAACTTGCCGCCTGCCTGCAACTTGAATTATTTGATTAAATACATATCTCGCGAAAAATGAGAAACCCTCGGGCAGAAATGTCCGGGGGTTTTTCTTTTGGTCATCTTTTTAGTATATGATTCAGCTACGGACATAAGGTCCAACTAATTGATTATGGGGAATGACATGCACGTGAAATATTTAGCAGGGATCGTTGGTGCCGCGCTACTGATGGCGGGTTGTAGCTCCAGCAATGAACTGAGTTCAGCCGGACAAAGCGTTCGCTTTGTTGAAGATAAGCCTGGTGCTGAGTGTCAACTGCTCGGCACTGCGACCGGTAAACAGAGCAACTGGCTTTCTGGCCAGCATGGCGAAGAAGGTGGCTCTATGCGTGGCGCGGCGAACGATCTGCGTAACCAGGCCGCTGCAATGGGCGGTAACGTGATTTATGGCGTCAGCAGCCCATCTCAGGGAATGCTCTCCAGTTTTGTCCCGACCGCCAGCGAGATGAATGGCCAGGTTTATAAGTGCCCTAACTGATAGATGCTGTTGATGCCGGCTGGCGAGGCTGACATGTCTTATCCGGCCTACAGGTATCAGTAAACGTAGGCCTGATAAGCACAGCACGGAGTGTCCCTGAACAGGGCACTCACAGGGGTTACTGCTAGGGGTTACTGCTGTCGTAATTGCAAATCCAACGGCGTTTTACTTGGCTCACCGCCAATTTCGCGCGCCAGTTTTGGGACCATATAGCCTGAAATAAGCGTCAGCAGCTCTCGCATGATTTTACGCGCTTCATCGTCACTCACCATAAAGTGAGCGGCTCCCTGCACTTTATCCAAAACATGCAGGTAATAGGGCATCACGCCCGCATCAAACAATGCATTGCTCAGGTTTGCCAGCGTTTGTGCGTTGTCGTTCACGCCACGCAGCAGGACGCTTTGGTTAAGCAATGTGACCCCCACTTTACGCAAGCTGGCCATCGCCTGACGAAATGTCCCATCAATTTCGTTCGCGTGATTAATGTGATTCACCAGCAGAATTTGCAGAGAAGATCGTGCAAAACGATCGACTAATCCTTCAGTAATGCGAGCCGGGATCACAATGGGCAAGCGGCTGTGAATTCGCAGACGCTTAATGTGTGAAATGGCCTCCAGTTGCGTGAGTAACCAGTCAAGCTCGTGGTCCTTAGCCATGAGAGGATCGCCACCGGAGAAAATAATCTCATCCAGCTCAGGGTGCGCGGCGATGTAATCTAACGCCACCTGCCAGTTGCGTTTATTCCCCTGGTTCTCGGCATACGGGAAGTGGCGACGGAAGCAATAGCGGCAGTTTACCGCACATCCGCCTTTTACCAGCAACAACGCCCGGTTGCGATATTTATGCAGCAATCCAGGAACGACGCTGTGCTGCTCTTCCAGTGGATCGGTAGAGAATCCGGGGGCGGCAACGAATTCATCTTGCGAGGTAAGCACCTGACGCAGTAGCGGATCGTTGGGGTTGCCTTTCTCCATGCGTGCGATAAACGATCGCGGCACACGAAGGGCAAAAAGACGTTTTGCCTCACGACCAGCGAGCAAATTTTCATCAGCGTCTATATTCAAAAGACGTAATAGTTCATCCGGATCGGTGAGAACATCGGCAAGTTGTACTAACCAATCTTCTCTGGATGGGGTGTTTAGGGTTACAATATGCGCCATTTTGTGGCTTAGCTACCAGTTAACAATTTCAGAGGGCCTTATGGCGACTTACTATAGCAACGATTTTCGTGCCGGTCTTAAAATCATGATGGATGGCGAACCTTATGCGGTTGAAGCCAGTGAATTCGTTAAGCCGGGTAAAGGCCAGGCATTTGCACGCGTTAAGCTGCGCCGCCTGCTGACCGGTACTCGTGTAGAGAAAACCTTCAAATCCACCGACTCTGCAGAAGGCGCAGACGTTGTAGATATGAACCTGACTTACCTGTACAACGACGGTGAGTTCTACCATTTCATGAACAACTCCACTTTCGAACAGCTTGCTGCTGACGCGAAAGCGGTAGGTGATAGCGCTAAATGGCTGCTGGATCAGGCTGAGTGCATCGTGACCCTGTGGAACGGTCAGCCTATCTCCGTGACCCCGCCGAACTTCGTTGAGCTGGAAATCATTGAAACTGACCCAGGTCTGAAAGGTGACACTGCAGGTACTGGTGGTAAACCAGCGACGCTGTCCACCGGTGCAGTGGTTAAAGTTCCGCTGTTCGTACAGATCGGCGAAGTCATCAAAGTGGATACCCGCTCTGGTGAATACGTATCCCGCGTGAAGTAATATTCTTCATCTTTCAGGCTGCATCAGGCGGCCTGAATGATTTTGCGTATTTTTAAGATGTTGGTGCAGATTACTGCGCCATACTTTTCCAGGGCAGGAATGATGAAACGTCTTCTCGGTCTTGTAATGCTTATCCTTTTCACCAGCACTCTCCTGGCGGGCTGTAATACGGCACGCGGCTTCGGTGAAGATATCAAACATCTTGGTAATTCAATTTCTCACGCTGCCAGCTAGTCCCCTCATATTGTCTTAAAAACGGTCGTTTATCCGTCACCCCCCCGGATCTTGTCTATTATTAAGTAGCTATACACAAACAATATTGGCTAGAAAAGGAAGACGTTATGGTTAAGAAGACAATTGCTGCGATCTTTTCTGTGTTGGTACTTTCTTCCGTATTAACGGCGTGTAATACGACGCGAGGCGTAGGTCAGGATATTTCTGAGGGCGGTAGCGCCATTTCTGGCGCAGCGACAAAGGCTCAGCAATAACTATGAACGGTACGACGCACAGTCGTACCGTTAATTCATCTTCTCAGGTAGAGAGAGAAACGGTGAAAATCGGTTCCCCAGGTGTAGCTTCATACGGATATTTCGCTTATAGGTGTACACCGTCTTACCATGAATGCAGAGCGTGGCGGCTATTGCATTGTTATCAACGCCATCCATCCACAACGACAGTACCTTCTCTTCCTGTGGTGTAAGCAGCGGTGTGGCATTTTTGGATGTATCTAATACGGGGCGGATCTGTAGTGCATTTTGGATCGTGCGCGAAAGATCATGCAACGTGATGTGTTTGGACAATGTCGAGTGAACGGCAGAGTGAGGGGGATCGATTGGGTTATGCGATCGGTCGCCTGATTGTAGTAAAATCAGCGGGATGGCGCCACAGCTCATAAAAAAGGGTGCGATAGGGGGGCTGGAGTGAATATCGCTGAGAAAACTACATAAATCTGCGATTACCAGATGTGGCTTCCACTGCAAAATATGCTCTTTAGCCAACATCAGATTATTAATCCCTGACACCAGAAATGAAGAGTTGAACATACCAGAATGATTAAGCAAGGCCTCTATCCCTATGCGGGTGAAGTGGCACCGGTCAATCACTAAAATTTTAAGCATAAACCTTTCGCATTCAGAAGAGGATCAAACGGCTTCCTGAGTTCAGAAAGCTCCCCATCATAGAGAAGTCCAATGTGAGCCAAATGCGGGAACTACGCCTCTAATTGGGCTTAATTCTTGCTTTAAGTAAGCAATGAATAAAAAGGTTGAAATTCATTTTCTCCCGGGCAAAAATGCCATTTCATACATCCGCTTTGCGGGACGACCTGCAAACGCATCTTTCACCCGGGGACGGCCCCATAGTGTTCTGGAGCCTGTTATGTCCTGGATCGTTTTACTTATCGCGGGCCTGCTTGAAGTTGTCTGGGCGATTGGTCTGAAATATACCCACGGTTTTACCCGTTTAACGCCAAGTATTATCACCATTGCGGCGATGATCGTCAGTATCGCTATGCTTTCCTGGGCGATGAGAACGCTGCCAGTTGGTACAGCTTATGCCGTCTGGACCGGGATTGGCGCGGTAGGGGCAGCCATTACCGGCATTCTGCTACTGGGTGAATCAGCCAGCCCGGCGCGTCTGCTCAGCCTGGGGTTGATTGTTGCCGGCATTATTGGCCTGAAGCTCAGCACCCACTAAGCGCCTGGCTGTTTTACCCAAATCAACTTGTTCACTTCAAACCCTTCCCGGGTCGCGACTGCAAGCATCTGCTGTTTCATCTCATCTGAAATCGTTGGGGTGCGAGAGAGGATCCACAGATAGTCGCGATCCGGGCCACAGACCAGCGCATGGCGATACTCCCGGTCGAGTGCAATCACGTTATACCCGCCATAGAAGGGACCGAAGAACGAGACCTTAAGAGCAGCCCGTCCAGGATCGCCGGTGAAATAGGCTTTGCCTTCCGTTTTTTGCCACATGCCTCGGTCCGGGTTGTAGCCTTTGTTGATGACGTTGATCCCACCGTCATCGCGCAAGCTATAGGTTGCAGTAACTTTATCCAACCCACGTTCAAAGCGGTGGTCGAACCGCGCGATCTCATACCAGGTGCCAAGATAACGTTTGGCATCAAAGTTGTTTACAACAGTAACGCCTTTGGGCGGCGTAGGTGAACTGCAAGCCACTACCAGAAATGCAGCCGTGACTGCAGCAACGACAGGCAGAATGCGCATGGGATATTCCTTGCTGTATTTTTGTTAAGTGTAGATGACAGCAGGAAAAGACGTGGAAGAAAGGAGGCCCGACGGATCGGACCTCAACGCCGGTTACTGCAGTTTTTCAAGGATGCGCCAGGCCGCGTCGACGCGAGCAGGATTCGGGTAGCTTTTATTGGCCAGCATCACGATGCCCAGATTTTTCTCCGGAATAAAAGCTACATAACTACCAAATCCGCCAGTCGAACCTGTTTTATGAACCCAGGAGGTTTTTACTGCGGGGGCTGGTGGGGTTACCTCAACGGCCGGAAGCGCCGCCAGAGCGATTTTACTGTCGCTGCCGTTGATAATCGTCTCTGCTTTTACTGGCCAGTTCAGCATTTCCCAGCCTAAGCCCTGGTACATCTCACCAATGCGCCAGTAACGTGACTGTGCGAGCCGGATGCCCTGCTGCAGGGTTTTCTCCGGTACGTGGCTGGCGTCCATATTGGCCTGAATCCAGCGTGCCATATCCATAATGCTGGATTTCACACCATACGCTTCGGCATCAAGCTGGCCCGGCGAAACATGTACGGGCTTACCATCGCGATAGCCCCAGGCATAATCCCGTTGCTCGTTCTGTGGAACGGTAATCCAGGTGTGTGTGAGTTTTAATGGCTGCAGGACGCGTCTGGTCATTGCCTCTTCGTAACTCATTCCTGAGGGTTTCACCGCCAGCGCGCCAAACAGACCAATGCTGGAGTTAGCGTAAAGACGCTTAGCGCCCGGAGTCCATTGTGGCTGCCAGTTTTGATAAAAACGCAGTAATGCGGCTTTATCTGTAACGTCATCGGGGATCTGCAGCGGTAGGCCGCCTGCCGTATAGGTGGCTAAGTGCAGTAGGCTGATACCCTGCCACTGTTTGCCTGTCAGTTCTGGCCAGTATTTCGTGACCGGATCGCTGAGCTTAATTTCGCCGCGGGCGATAGCATCGCCGCCCAACACGCCGTTAAACGTCTTACTGACCGACCCTAGCTCAAACAGAGTTTGCTGCGTGACTGGGTGGTTATTGGCGATATCGGCTTTACCCCAGGTGAAATAATAGGGTTTTCCCTGGTAGATAACGGCAACGGCCATACCCGGAATAGCCTGCTCCTGCATCAACGGGGTGATGGTGCGATTAACGATATCGGCAATCTGTTGTTCTGTTTTGGCTGCGGCAAACGTGGAGAATGAGACTGTCAGCAGCAGAGCGCAGCATAACGATTTTTTCATCATGAAATCAGTTCCGTAATTAAAAGCAAAAGGGTGTCCGGGCCCGTCAGACGCAATCAGTGTGTTTGATTTGCACCGTGTTGACAAACGGTTAAATTTAGCAGCAGATATAAGTTTTTCTAACAGGCCGAATGATGACGCGTAGCTATATCCCTCTTAACTCGCTGCGGGCTTTTGAAGCCGCGGCCAGACATCTCAGTTTTACCCGCGCCGCGATTGAGCTCAACGTGACGCATTCTGCCATCAGTCAGCATGTAAAAGCGCTGGAGCAGCAGCTAAATTGTCAGCTTTTTGTGCGCGGTTCTCGTGGATTAATGTTGACGACTGAAGGGGAAAGTCTGTTACCTGTACTTAATGACTCTTTCGATCGTATGGCGGGGATGCTGGATCGTTTTGCCACCAAACAGACCCAGGAAAAACTTAAAATTGGCGTGGTGGGGACCTTTGCGGTTGGGTGTCTGTTTCCTCTACTGGGCGATTTTAAGCGCAGTTACCCGCATATTGATTTGCATATTTCTACCCATAATAACCGCGTGGATCCCGCTGCCGAAGGGCTGGATTATACCATTCGCTACGGAGGGGGAGCCTGGCACGATACCGACGCGCAATATTTATGTAGCGCGTTGATGTCTCCACTGTGTTCGCCAACATTGGCTTCTCAGATTCAAACGCCTGCGGACATCCTGAAATTTCCGTTATTACGATCGTATCGGCGGGATGAATGGACGCTTTGGATGCAGGCCGCCGGAGAGGCGCCCCCGTCACCGACGCACAACGTGGTGGTGTTTGATTCGTCCGTCACCATGCTGGAAGCCGCGCAGGCGGGGATCGGTGTGGCAATTGCGCCAGTCAGAATGTTCACGCATTTACTCAGTAGGGAACGAATCGTTCAACCATTTTTAACGCAGATTGATTTGGGAAGTTACTGGATAACGCGATTGCAATCCCGTCCGGAGACGCCTGCGATGCGTGATTTTTCCCGCTGGTTGACCGGCGTTGTGCACAAATAAAAAGGCCCGCCAATGGCGGGCCTGATAATTAACGCATGTACTTAGATGGTCAGAATACCAATAGCTGTTACAACGGTCAGGATTGCAGCCAGGCCGTAGAATACCCATTTGCCAGCAGGCACGTGGATTTTCAGGTCATGCATAGCGTGGTGCATACGGTGTAAACCACACCACAGCGGCAGAACGATCATCAGGAACAGAAATGCGCGTCCGATGAAGCTCTGGGCAAATGCCATAATGCGCTCATAGCTCAGCGCATCGCCCGGGAACAGACCCAGCGGCAGCATAATACCAACCAGCAGAACCACTACCGGCGCAATGATTGCGCCCCACATACCACCTGCACCAAACAGACCCCAGAATACAGGTTCGTCAGAGCGTTTTGGATTTGGATTAATCATCCCGGACTCCTTACCAGTACAGGGCTACATACAGTATGACTACGGTCACAACCGCAGTAACTACCCAGAGACCTTTGATGATCGGCTCTGGCCCCATTTTTTCGTCTTTTACGATGATGTTGGCGGCTTTCGGCGCCAGTTCAAACCAGGTTTTGGTATGCAGCAGCGCTGCAGCCAGAACAACCAGATTGAGGATGACCACCACCGGGTTTTGCAAAAAGCCGACAAAGCCCATCCAGGACTCAGCACCATGCTTCAGAGCAAACAGGCCGAAAATCAGTTCAATACTGAACCAGACTGCCGGAACTGCCGTGCCTTCGCGCAGCATGTAAAAGCGATAAAATGGCAGCTTTTTCCACCAGGTGGACGTCATCGGCCGCACATAGGGTTTGCGTTTAGTCGTCATCATGCACTCCTTAGCGTGGTTTCAGGGTAGCGATAAGAAAGTCTTTTGAACTTTCAACTTTACCCTGCTGAATGGCCGCAGCCGGATCGACGTGTTTCGGGCAGACTTCGGAGCAGTAGCCCACGAAAGTACAGGTCCAAACGCCGTTCGGGCTGTTCAACTGAGCCATACGCTCCTTCTTACCGTGGTCGCGGCTATCTTCGTTATAGCGATGCGCCAGCGTAATTGCAGCCGGTCCAATGAACTCAGGGTTCAGGCCGAACTGCGGACACGCGGCGTAACACAGACCACAGTTGATGCAACCGGAGAACTGATGATATTTCGCCATCTGCGCCGGAGTCTGGGTGTTTGGACCCTGATCCGGAGTACGCGGGTTACCAATGATGTACGGCTTGATCGCTTCCAGACTTTCGATGAAGTGCGTCATATCGACGACCAGATCGCGTTCAATCGGGAAGTTGCCCAATGCTTCAACCTTCATACCGCTGGTGTAATCACGCAGGAAGGTTTTGCACGCCAGCTTCGGCACGTTGTTGACCATCATGCCGCAAGAGCCGCAGATTGCCATACGGCAGGACCAACGATAGCTCAGGTCCGGTGCCAGGTTATCTTTGATATAGCCCAACGCATCCAGCAGAGACGTGGTTTCATCATAAGGAACTTCATAGAAAGCACTGTGCGGCGCGGTATCGGTTTCCGGGTTATAGCGCACCACCTCAACTTTCAGGTTTTTCATCTCAGCCATTCGCCTTCTCCTTCTTATCGGCTGCTTCCGCTTCGCCACCGTATACACGTTTAGCTGGTGGCAGAGTGGTGATTTTCACGTCGCTGTATTCCAGGCGAGTCGTGCCGTCAGCATCGCGGAAGGCGAGGGTATGTTTGAGGAAGTTAACGTCGTCACGCTCGGTGCAGCCTTCATCCAGACGCTGGTGCGCGCCGCGGGATTCTTTACGTGCCAGCGCGGAGTGCGCCATACATTCGGCAACGTTCAGGCCGTGACCCAGTTCAATGGTGTACAGCAGGTCGGTGTTAAAGACGCTGGAGGTATCAGTGATACGTACGCGCTTGAAGCGTTCCTGCAGCTCAGCCAGCTTATCAACGGTTTTCTGCATGAGTTCCGGTGTACGGTAGATACCGCAACCTTCTTCCATAGACAGACCCATTTCGTCGCGGATCTTAGACCAGTTTTCGTTACCTTCCTGGTTAACCAGATCTTTCAGACGTTTTTCAACGCCAGCAACCTGTGCATCGAGCGCGGCACTGTTTGCAGCGCCAGCCGTTGCAGCACGTTCTGCAGCCTGCTCACCCGCCATACGGCCAAAGACCACCAGTTCCGCCAGAGAGTTGGAGCCCAGACGGTTAGCACCGTGCAGACCAACAGAGGAACATTCACCCACCGCGAACAGACCTTTAATACGGGTTTCGCAGTGCTGATCGGTTTCGATACCGCCCATGGTGTAGTGTGCGGTCGGGCGTACCGGGATCGGTTCTTTAACCGGATCGACACCCACGTAGGCTTTCGCCAGTTCGCAGATGAACGGTAAACGTTCGAGCAGTTTTTTCTCGCCGAGGTGACGCAGGTCGAGGTGAACGACATCGCCACGTGGGGTGGAGATGGTGTTGCCTTTACGCCATTCGTGCCAGAAAGCCTGAGAAACTTTGTCACGCGGACCGAGTTCCATGTATTTGTTTTTCGGCTCACCCAGCGGAGTTTCCGGGCCCATGCCGTAATCTTGCAGATAGCGGTAGCCATTTTTGTTGACCAGAATACCGCCTTCACCACGGCAGCCTTCAGTCATCAGGATACCGGAACCAGGCAGACCGGTTGGGTGATACTGAACGAATTCCATATCACGCAGCGGAACGCCGTGGCTCAGCGCCATGCCCATACCGTCGCCGGTTACGATGCCGCCGTTGGTGTTGTAACGGTAAACACGACCCGCACCGCCCGTTGCCATCACGACGGCGTTAGCACGGATTTGTACCAGGGTGCCTTCCATCATGTTCATGGCGACCAGGCCGCGAGCATGACCGTCGTCAACCAGGATATCCAGAACGAAGTGTTCATCAAAGCGCTGAATCTGCGGGAACTGCAAAGAAGTTTGGAACAGCGTATGCAGCATGTGGAAGCCGGTTTTATCCGCGGCAAACCAGGTACGCTCGATTTTCATGCCGCCGAAGCGACGTACGTTGACGCTACCGTCTTCACGACGGCTCCATGGGCAGCCCCATTGTTCCAGCTGCGTCATTTCAGTTGGGCAGTGGTGGACAAAGTAATCCACGACATCCTGCTCACACAGCCAGTCTCCGCCTGCTACCGTATCGTGAAAATGGTAGTCAAAGCTGTCATGATCCTGCGCGACAGCAGCAGAGCCGCCTTCGGCAGCAACGGTATGGCTGCGCATTGGGTACACTTTTGAGATCAGTGCGATTTTAGCGTTGGGATTTGCTTGTGCGGCAGCAATTGCAGCACGTAATCCCGCGCCACCGGCGCCTATAATGGCAAGATCGGCTTGAAAGGTTTGCACGACATTCCTCCAGATTGTTGTTATTTCATCCCCGCCCGAATTCAGATGCTTAATCGGATTCAAACAGGTTATGAACGCGTTTCCACTGCTCCTTTATAGGTACAATAGTATAGTCTTAGGGATGTGAGGGAAATTTGACGTGTTCGATTTTTTTAGCGTATCAGAGGGCTGAATTATCATTGAATTTGATTAATTTAATTACTAAACCACCCAATATTGCTTTTTTTACCCGCCAGCCAGTGTTTATTATTCCCGCGTGAAATTTGTCTCGCTAGCACGATACGAGTAGACTTCGTGCCCTTGTCTGAAATCGGAGAAACAACCATGAGCGAAACGGCAACCTGGCAGCCGAGCGCGTCCATCCCCAATCTTTTAAAACGTGCAGCAATTATAGCGGAGATTCGCCGCTTTTTTGCCGATCGTGGAGTGCTTGAGGTTGAGACACCTTGCATGAGTCAGGCGACGGTAACGGACATTCATCTGTTCCCGTTCGAAACGCGTTTCGTTGGCCCTGGTCATTCCCAGGGGATGAACCTCTATTTAATGACCAGCCCGGAATACCATATGAAGCGCCTGCTGGTCGCTGGATGTGGCCCGGTGTATCAGCTATGTCGCAGCTTCCGTAATGAAGAAATGGGGCGCCATCATAATCCTGAGTTCACCATGCTTGAGTGGTATCGCCCACACTACGACATGTATCGCCTGATGAACGAAGTGGATGATTTGCTGCAGCAAGTGCTGGACTGTTCACCTGCCGAAAGCCTTTCTTACCAGCAAGCTTTCCAGCGTCATCTGGAGATTGACCCGCTGTCTGCGGATAAAACCCAACTGCGAGAAGTGGCGGCGAAGCTGGATCTCAGCAATATCGCGGATACTGAAGAAGACCGGGATACCTTGCTGCAACTGCTGTTTACAATGGGTGTTGAGCCGCATATTGGCAAAGACAAACCAACGTTTGTGTACCATTTCCCGGCCAGCCAGGCGTCACTGGCACAAATCAGTACTGAAGATCATCGGGTCGCAGAGCGATTTGAGGTTTATTACAAAGGTATTGAGCTGGCGAATGGTTTCCATGAGTTGACCGATGCGCGTGAACAGCAGCAACGGTTTGAGCAGGATAATCGTAAACGTGCAGCGCGTGGCCTGCCGCAACAGCCAATTGACAACAACTTGCTTGAAGCGTTGAAAGTTGGGATGCCGGATTGCTCTGGTGTGGCGCTGGGCGTTGATCGTCTGGTGATGCTGGCGCTGGGCGCTGATAGCCTGGCTGACGTTATCGCCTTTACCGTCGATCGCGCATAACGTGTTTTCCCTTCGCAAAACAAAGTGGCGGTAAAACCGCCACTTTGTAGCACATTTTTTCACTTTCCCTCTAATAGCCACAATTTGACTCTGGATATCTGGTATCGTTTAGGTATCAATTCTGTGTTGATTTTTAATTGCTGAACTCTGCAAAGAGAGCGGTGCCAATCGGTGAGCGGCGTTTGCTAAACGCTTGCCAGAGTAAGGGATGGTTGAATGACCCAAACAATAAAGAAGATGAGCCTGATAGGTCTCATCCTTATGATATTCACGTCAGTTTTCGGATTTGCAAATAGTCCCTCTGCATTTTATTTGATGGGATATAGTGCGATTCCTTGGTATATATTTTCTGCATTATTATTCTTTATTCCCTTCGCTTTAATGATGGCAGAAATGGGTTCCGCCTATCGGAAAGAAGAGGGTGGAATATATTCGTGGATGAATAATAGCGTTGGACCACGCTACGCGTTTATCGGCACGTTTATGTGGTTCTCCTCCTACGTGATATGGATGGTTAGCACAGCGGCAAAAGTATGGGTGCCTTTCTCCACCTTCTTATTCGGTGCAGACATGACGCAGCATTGGGGTATCGCCGGGCTTGAACCAACCCAGGTTGTCGGACTGCTTGCGGTCGGCTGGATGGTGGTGGTGACCTGTGTTGCTTCTCGCGGTATTAATAAGATTGCACGTATTACGGCTGTAGGCGGAATTGCCGTAATGTGTCTTAACTTAGTTCTGTTGTTAGTGAGTGTCGCTATTTTGTTATTAACAGGTGGCCACTTTGCGCAGGATATTAATTTTACATCTTCACCCAATCCGGGATATCAGTCAGGCCTGGCAATGTTGTCGTTCGTGGTATTTGCCATTTTTGCTTATGGTGGAATTGAAGCCGTGGGTGGACTGGTCGATAAAACGGAGAAACCAGAAAAGAACTTTGCAAAAGGCATTGTCTTTGCCGCTATCGTCATTTCAGTTGGTTATTCGCTGGCCATATTTTTGTGGGGTGTTAGCACCAACTGGCAGCAGGTATTAAGTAATGGTTCCGTTAACCTTGGTAATATTACTTATATCCTGATGAAAAGTCTTGGCATGACATTGGGTAATGCGCTGCACCTTTCCCCAGAGACGGCAACGACGATGGGGGTATGGTTTGCGCGTATTACCGGGCTTTCCATGTTCCTTGCCTATACCGGTGCTTTTTTTACCCTTAGCTACTCGCCGCTGAAAGCGATTATTCAGGGAACACCAAAAGCGCTGTGGCCGGCACCGATGACCAAACTGAATGCGATGGGTATGCCAACGACAGCAATGTGGATGCAGTGCCTGTTGGTGAGTTTGTTTATTCTGTTAGTTTCCTTCGGCGGTGATACGGCCTCCGCGTTTTATAACAAACTGACGCTGATGGCGAACGTATCTATGACGTTGCCGTATCTGTTCTTGGCGCTGGCGTTTCCGTTCTTCAAATCCCGCGTGGGGTTGGAAAGGCCGTTTGTTATTTTTAAAACCCGGGCGGCAACGTTGCTGGCAACGGGAGTGGTGGTACTGGTGGTGACGTTTGCCAACGTATTTACCATCATCCAGCCGGTGATCGAGGCCGGAGACTGGAACAGTGCGCTGTGGATGACTGGCGGTCCGATATTCTTCTCACTGCTGGCGATGGCGATTTATCAGAACTACAGTCGCCGCGCGTCCAATGAGCCTGAGTGGGCTGTGGAATAAACGACCTGCTTAATCCGGCCTACAAAGAAGCATCTTCGTAGGCCGGATAAGACCCAACGGGTCGCCATCCGGCATTTCTTGCCTGGATCATGCGCTACAAACTTCCCGCCGGACGACTGCTTCTGCCCGCAGAACTTAACGTTCTTCCCGTTTGCTTACCCCCCAGACTTTCCAGACGCATCTGGAACGGCGGGAATGGCATATCAATACCGTGCTCACGGAAGCCTGCCAGAATCAGTTGGTGGATCTCGTGGCGCAGCGGCATACGGTGTCCCATCTCCGCAGCATAGATACGCAGTTCGAAGATCTGAATCCCTTGCTGAAGGTCAACCAGGAAGACTTCCGGAGCAGGTGTGTCGATCACCAGCGAACAGCGGTGTGCGGCGGTAAGCAGGATTTGTGTGACTTCCTCGCTGTTAGCTTCCGACGGCGCCGGGATAGTTAACACGACACGCGTGACCGAGTCAGATAGTGACCAGTTGATAAACTGCTCGGTGATGAACGCTTTGTTGGGCACGATTATCTCTTTGCGGTCCCAGTCGCTGATGGTGGTCGCGCGGGTATTAATTTTCGTCACGCTACCGGTGAGATCGCGAATGGTCACTGTGTCGCCAATACGGATTGGTTTTTCAAACAGGATGATCAGGCCAGAAATAAAGTTGGCGAAGATCTCCTGCAAGCCAAAGCCCAGCCCCACACCGAGAGCCGCTACCAGCCACTGCAGTTTTGACCATTCGATACCAATCATTGAGAAACCCACCAAACCGCCAATCAGCATCAGCAGATATTTGGTGATAGTGGTGATGGCATAACCGGTACCGGGGGTTAAATCCAGGTGTTGTAGCAACGCCAGTTCCAGCAATGCGGGTAGGTTTCGCACCAACTGCGTCGTGATAATAAACACCAGAATCGCAATTAACACCGCACCCAGTGTAATGGGCTCTAAACTTTCTACGCCCTGCACCGTGGAGGTGACATCCCATAGTGAGATATTTTCCAGGAAGCCGAAAGCGGAATGAATTTCTGACCACAGCACGATAACCGAAAGCAGGGCGATGAGCATCAGGATAGAGCGCACCAGGCGCAGTGATTGTGCACTGATCGCATCAAGATCCACTTCGCTTTCGTCAACATCAACGGCCCCTTCGAGGCTGGTTGAGTGTGGCGGCTCTTCCTCACCGCGCGCGCGTTGCGCCAGCATTTCGGCGCGTCGATGCTTGGCACGGTCGAATGCCAGACGGCGACGTTGGATGAGCATCCAACGGCGAATGACGTGATAGACCACCAGTAACAAAAACCAGATTGCTACCGAAGTCTCCAGGCGCGCCAGCAGGGCTTGTGATGTTGCCAGGTAGCCCACAGCTGCTGCGAGAATAGCAATCAGTGGTGCACCCATCAGCATATTCCACAGCATGCTGTTGACCATGTTGTCGCCATTGCCTTCTTTGTCGAGATACAGCGGTATGCCAGCGCGTTTCAGGCTCAGGGTTACGATCGCTAGCGCTCCGCAAATCAGGATAAAGCACAGGCGCCCCAATGAAGCGGAGAATTCCCGGTCATTGAGGTTATCAAACATAATCACCGCCATGATCAGCGGGACAATCAGCCCGATACTCATCAGGTAATAGTGCATGGCCTTCGCGACACGGTTACGCGGCCAGCCAAAGTGCGCAATGAACAGACCGTTGGGGCGTGCGAAGGTGGCGCAAATCATTACCGCCCACAGCATGGGTACCGTTGCGGTAACACCGTCTCCTATCGCGACGGCCAGCGGGTAGGGCCAGGCTTCCTGTAATCCGTAACCCAGTGTTGCCCATAGCACTGGCAGCGGTGAGGCAACAAGTATCGACCAGAATACCGTGCGTATCGTGAGCCAGAAGTGGTCCTGGGTGACTTTACCAACACGCGCTGACGAGCGTTCAAGAAAGCGGGTGAAGTGTTTACGTGAAGAAAGGCTAAACCCAACCAGCACCAGTGCACCGAACAGTGGCAGCAGCGTTTCTTTGCTGGTCAGCATCATGATCGTGGCTTTGCCGAGCTGATTAAATGTATCGAGTGAGATCAGGCGGCGCAGGTCCTGAACAATGTCGACAGGCCAGGAAAGCGAGATGGGGCTGACGTCTGATGTCCAGAACAGATAACGGTGCGTCGCCTCGTTGACCTCTTTCAACGCGTCTTCCAGTTGGCTATTGGAGACTTTTAGCTTAGTGAGCTCGAGGATCAGTGTATCGCCACCCTGTAGCAGTGAGTTCAGTAGTTCACGCTGAGTGCGCAACTGGGCGTTGAGAATGCTGCTCTGCTCAGCGGTTAGTGGTTGTCCGTCGGCCTGGTGAATTTGACGTAATTGCGGCTGCTTGTTGAGGAGATCTTCATAGCGCATGCGGTGTACGCGCAGCTGTGCCATTTCGGTATCTAACTGCTGGGGTTTGGGCATTTCTGGCAGACGAGAAACTTGTGCACGCAGTGCTTCTCCCAGCATATTCGAGACGCCAAGCCATTGTGACTGTTCCCGCAGCGTATTCAGCGCCTGACGTACCTGCAACGTTTGGCTGGTGGCCTGACGCTGCTGGGAGGCGACCAGATCCATACGTTGCGCCTGCTGATTGAGCGCCTGAGACAGCTCACGGTTAACTTTAAACTGGTCAATGATGCCTTCCGGCAATCCTGCGCTGTTTTCTGCCAACAGTTCCGTGCTTTCCAGCGCACGTTCGGCTTCACGCTGGCGCTGGCTGTTGAGTTGGTTGCGTAATGCCTGCAGGTAAGCGTCGAGCTGTTGGCTCTGTTTTTCTGCCAGTTCGGAGCGCATGCGCGCCAGTTCCTGACGGTTGTTTGCGGAAAGCTGAGCCAGCTCCAGTTCATCGACCTGGGCTTTAAGCCTGGCGGATTCTGCCTGCATTGCTTGATTGAGCGCTGAGTTACTGTTGGCTGTACCAAGGCGCCGCTCAATATCATTTAGCTGGCGGCGAGCATCGGTTTGTTGCTGGGGAAGCTGGCTTAACGAGTCGGCGATTTCCCTGGCGCGATCCTGCTCCTGTTGAGCCTGGCGGCTTTTATCCAGTAACTGACTGCTGACCTGAAGGATCTCCTGGTTTAATGCATCCGTCGTGAGGCCGGTCGGTACGCTACGCGGTTCGTCGCGCAGGTTGTTTAGCTGTGCGCGTAACGTGGCGGACAGCTTGGGGAAGTTATCGATAACCTGCTGATATTGTTCAGCACGCTCAAGGGAGCCTTTCCGCTCCTCAAGAGCATTCAGCGCGGACTGGAGCGCCTCAACGGTTTCTGGCTGAGCGGGTTTCGCCGCCTTTGCCTGCTCCAGTTCCTGAGTGAGTTGTTTACTGTCGGGGGCCGTCGCAGCGTACGCCCCCTGGCTGAGGCACCAGGCCATCAGAAAAGTGATAATCAGGCGCACAGCAGCGATTCCTATGGTTAACTTTCGTCTTTTTTGTCTTCAACCAGCGGGCTGGCATCGTGTTCTGCTTCGATCTCTTCTTTCGGCAATGGCACGGGCTCTGCCGCTGGCGTCACGAAGGTCTCGGTCGAGATGGCCATCGGCTGGCCAATTTTGGTTACCGACAGATCCTGCAACTGTGCAACCAGATTAACTTTACCCGGCGCAAACAGGTTGATAACGGTTGAACCGAGTTTAAAGCGGCCCATTTCCTGACCTTTCAGCAGCGCCACAGAGCCTTCGCTTTCGCCTTCCGGCCATGTCCAGCGTTTGATCACGCCTTCACGTGGTGGGGTAATGGTGCCAGCCCATACGGTTTCAATGCTGCCGACGATGGTCGCACCGACCAGAATCTGCACCATCGGGCCAAATTCGGTATCAAACAGGCAAATAACACGTTCGTTGCGGGCAAACAGGTTCGGCACGTTCTGCGCGGTCAGGATGTTCACAGAGAAGAGATCGCCTGGCACGTACATCATTTCTCGCAAGATACCGTTACACGGCATGTGGACGCGGTGGTAATCACGCGGTGAGAGGTAAGTCGTGACAAACGTCCCGTTACGGAATTTATCCGCCATCTGGTAGTTGCCTGCCAGCAGCGCTTCAAGGGTGTAGCTATGCCCTTTGGCCTGCAACAGTTTGTCTTCCTCAATATTACCCAACTGATTAATCACGCCGTCAGCGGGCATGACCAGCACATTGGGATCGGTATTGATCGGGCGTGCATCTTCGCGCAGCGGGCGAACAAAAAAGTCGTTAAAGGTACGATAGCTGGCGGTGTCCGGCTTTTGCGCCTCTTTCATATCGACCTTGTAATATTTCACGAACAGATCGATGACCAGTTTGGTCAACCATCCTGCACGTTTGCTCGCACCCCAACCCGCCAGGCGAGTGAGCCATAGTTTCGGCAGAATGTATTGTAGCGAAAGCTTAAATGAGTTTAACAAGGTAGCCTCCAGGCCATAATTTGTTCCCGATCCGGCATATGGGCCGGATCCTGAAAAAAGGGGGACGATTCTAGCGATGCTTAGCTTAGTTGTCAGTTGTCTGTATCAGAAAAGTTTTTACGCGTTTTTACCTGCGCCATGCTTTCCAGGATGCGGTGATAATTTTCAAACCGAATCTCAGCGATTTTCCCTTCCTCGACAGCTTCACGGATTGCACAGCCCGGATCTGCATCATGTTTACAGTCGCGATACTTGCAATGGCCTAAATAGTCATGAAATTCGACAAAGCCATCAGTGATTTGTTCCGGTTCAAGATGCCACAGCCCAAACTCACGTACACCGGGGGAGTCGATGACATCGCCGCCGTGAGGGAAGTGGTACAGGCGAGAAGCTGTTGTGGTGTGCTGCCCAAGACCTGAGTTGTCGGAGACATCATTGGTCAGGATCTCTTCCTGCAGGCCGAGCAGGTTATTGAGCAGGCTGGATTTGCCTACGCCTGACTGACCAGCAAAGATGCTAATACGATCGGTCAACGCTTCTTCAAGCGGTTTCAGGCCGTCTTTGGTGCGGCTTGAGACCATCAACACGCGATAACCAATGTTGCGATAGATGTCCATCTGCTCGTTAACGAAGGCCATACCTTCGTCGTCCAGCAGATCGATTTTGTTGAGTACGATGATGGGCTCTACGTGCAAGGTTTCGCAAGCCACCAGATAACGGTCGATAATATTCAGTGACAGCTCAGGTAAGATGGCTGAAACAATCACGATTTGATCGATGTTGGCCGCAATGGGTTTCACCCCGTCGTAAAAGTCCGGGCGTGTGAGTACTGAGGTTCGCTCATGTACCGCCTCAACGATCCCTTTAACATTCACGCCCTCTGCTGCCGCTTTACCCGGACGCCAGACTACACGATCGCCGGTAACCAGCGAACGAATGGTACGGCGGATGTTGCAACGGTGAATTTTCCCGTCAGCAGATTCTACGTCGGCATGCATGCCAAAACGGCTGATAACGATGCCTTCAGCGGTCTCGCCAAACAGGTTGTCGTCGTAGTCGGGCTTCTCCGCGGACGTTTTAAGACGACGCTGGTGATTGGCGTTCACGCGGCGCTGTTGGCCTTTGGAGAGTTTATTCTTACTCAATCGGACTGGCTCCTGGTCGCCCATAATGGGCAAAACATTTATGATACACGCAATTTTAGATGAATATAGTCACACTGAATGTGACGTCTGAAGGGTGGAAAATAGCATGAGTGCCAATGAAAACAACCTGATTTGGATCGATCTGGAGATGACAGGTCTGGATCCCGAGCGCGATCGCATTATTGAGATCGCTACGCTAGTGACTGATGCCAACCTGAATATCCTGGCTGAAGGACCGACAATTGCGGTGCATCAGTCTGATGAGCAACTGGCGCTAATGGATGACTGGAACGTACGTACGCATACCGGAAGTGGACTAGTGGAACGCGTAAAAGCGAGCACCATGGGCGATCGTGAAGCCGAGCTGGCAACGCTGGCCTTTTTAAAAGAGTGGGTACCTGAAGGAAAATCACCTATCTGTGGCAACAGCATCGGCCAGGATCGCCGTTTCCTGTTTAAATATATGCCGGAACTGGAGGCGTATTTCCATTATCGCTATCTGGACGTCAGCACGCTTAAAGAGTTGGCCCGTCGCTGGAAACCAGAGATCCTTGATGGCTTCAAGAAACAAGGAACACACCAGGCAATGGACGATATTCGTGAGTCCGTTGCTGAGCTGGCTTACTATCGCGAGCATTTTATTAAGCTTTGATTTTGTGGATGACCGGGTGGCGGTTGTACTCTGCCCGGCCTGCGAATATCGTTCCTGTGCGCTTGCACTGGGGCAGGATTGCCGCTAAATTAGACGACTTGTCGATAAATTCAGCACTTGAGCAGAAAAACGAAAAAATCGCTTTTAGGGGGGTTGCAGCTAAACGGATTTCTCGTATAATGCGCCTCCCGTAACGACAGAGAATTACACGTTACGGCAGCAACAAAAGAAGTACAAATTTGCGGGAATAGCTCAGTTGGTAGAGCACGACCTTGCCAAGGTCGGGGTCGCGAGTTCGAGTCTCGTTTCCCGCTCCAAAATTTGAAAGTGCTTATTAAGCACAGACCACCAATCGCAGGATTTCGAATTGCGACAAGGCGGCAACTGAATGAGTCCTCAGGAGCTTACAAAAGTAAGTGACTTAGGTGAATGAAGGCAGCCAACGCAGTAGCGGTTCGAAAGACGAAGATTATGCGGGAATAGCTCAGTTGGTAGAGCACGACCTTGCCAAGGTCGGGGTCGCGAGTTCGAGTCTCGTTTCCCGCTCCAAAATTTGAAAGTGCTTGTTAAGCACAGACCACCAATCGCAGAATTTCGAATTGCGGCAAGGCGGCAACTGAATGAGTTCTCAGGAGCTTACAAAAGTAAGTGAGTTAGGCGAATGAAGGCAGCCAACGCAGTAGCGGTTCGAAAGACGAAGATTATGCGGGAATAGCTCAGTTGGTAGAGCACGACCTTGCCAAGGTCGGGGTCGCGAGTTCGAGTCTCGTTTCCCGCTCCAAATTCTTATCTCAATAAAAATATCCACAACGTAGTGTCGCGTTGGGGACGTTTTCGTTCGCCATTGACATACTTCTGTAAACAGACTTATCCACAGGTCGAAGCATCATTCCTTGAATGCAAATAACTTCGCCGGGTGAATAATATCTTTGTAACCAATTGAAATTGTTAAACTAATTATCATTTCAAATTGTTAATGCGATCACTTGACGATTTTTTCCCTCTTGAATATCAATGTGTTTTTATTTTTATACACAAGCTGTGGATGATTTAAGCATCGCGCGGCAATCCTTTTTCAACGACCCTGACCAGGCGTTGTTTCTTCGGTAACTGTACTTCCACTACGCAGGCATTTCGCCTCTCAATTTGCCGGGCAACCGCCCATGATATGTGCTCGTCGAGAAGTGGGTGCTCACCTCTGCGGGTTTCCAGCGCATTGATTATGGTTTCATCCCAGGGGGCATTTCCCAGTGCAACGGCGATATTCCGCAACCAGCGCAGATGGCCAATACGACGAATGGCAGATCCCTCCGTGACTTTCAAAAACCACGCCTCGCTCCAGCTAAACAACTCAATTAACTCTGGGGCATGAAGCTGCTTGCGCGGATTGAAGTCATCCTCTGCCGTCAACTGCGAATAGCGATTCCACGGGCAGATGAGCTGGCAGTCATCGCAGCCATAGATGCGGTTCCCCAGTAGCGGACGAAACTCTTCCGGGATCGCGCCTTCCAGTTCGATCGTGAGATAAGAGATACAGCGGCGCGCATCCACCGTGTAGGGTTCAACGATAGCGCCGGTAGGACAAATGGTCATACAGGCCACGCATTTGCCGCATCCTTCTTCGACTGGCTTATCAACCGGGAGAGGCAAATCGATCAGTAACTCACCGAGAAAGAAGAATGAGCCAGCCTCACGGTTGAGGATAAGTGAGTGCTTACCCGTCCAGCCAAGCCCGGCTTTTTCCGCCAGTGGACGCTCAAGAATGGGCGCTGAATCGACAAAAGGTCTAAAATTCAGCGAAGCGCAGTGCTGTTGAATCATCTCGCCCAGCTTTTTTAAGCGGTTACGTAGCAACTTATGGTAGTCACGTCCAAGCGCGTAACGGCTGACGTAACCCAGAGAGGGGTTTTTCAACGTGCTGGCAAAGGCCGCGTTGGCAGGAAGATAGTTCATTCGCACGCTGATAACGCGTAATGTACCGGGCAATAATTCATGAGGTCGGGCGCGCATCATGCCGTGACGGGCCATCCAGTCCATCTCGCCGTGATAGTGTTTATCCAGCCAGGCCTGCAGTTTGGGTTCGGCTTCGCTGAGGTCGGTATCGGTAATACCGACCTGCTGAAAGCCAAGTTCCAGCCCCCACTGTTTAATATTTTGCGCTAACTGATTGAGATCGAGGGGCTCTGACATGACGGACCATACAATGAAGAAAAACCCCGCAAGTATACCACACTCCATCTGGCACGCCGATGACATCAAACGGATGGAACGAGAGGCGGCAGACAACTTAGGGCTGACGCTTTATGAACTGATGCTGCGTGCGGGAGAGGCTGTGTTTCAGGCTACCCGGAACGTATATCCGCACGCTCAACACTGGCTGGTGCTATGCGGCCACGGTAACAATGGCGGTGATGGGTATGTGGTGGCAAGACTCGCTAAAGCGCTGGGTATTGATGTCACATTGCTGGCGCAGGAGAGCGATAAAACGCTTCCCGAGGAAGCACAGCAGGCGCGCGATGCCTGGCTTAATGCGGGGGGCGTCATCCATTCTACAGATATCGTCTGGCCAGGTCGTGTGGATGTCATTATCGACGCGCTGTTGGGGACCGGTTTAAAACAGGCTCCGCGCGAACCTCTCCGGACGCTGATTGAGCATGCCAATACCCATCCTGCCCCCATCGTCGCCGTAGACATTCCTTCTGGTCTGCTGGCACAAACAGGAGCGACACCGGGGGCGGTGATAAACGCAGCGCATACCGTCACCTTTATTGCGTTGAAACCAGGGCTGTTAACTGGCAAAGCGCGCGATGTTACCGGACATCTGCACTTTAACGCGCTTGGGTTGGACGCCTGGCTTGCCAGGCAAGATGCGCCGATTCAGCGTTATGAAGCCTCGCAGCTTGCGCATTGGTTAACACCACGTCGACCTACCTCACACAAAGGTTCCCATGGTCGGTTGGTCATTATTGGCGGTGACCACGGCACGGCGGGTGCCATTCGTATGGCCGGTGAAGCGGCGCTGCGTGCGGGGGCTGGATTGGTCAAAGTACTGACGCGCAGTGAAAATATCGCCCCCATTTTGACTGCCCGACCGGAACTCATGGTCGATACGCTAACGCCAAAGACGCTGGAAGAGGGTTTGGTGTGGGCGGATGTCGTGGTGATTGGTCCTGGTCTTGGACAGCAGGAGTGGGGCAAAAAAGCAATGCAAAAGGTCGAGAATTTTCGCAAACCGATGCTCTGGGATGCCGATGCGCTTAACCTGCTGGCAATCAATCCCGATAAACGTCACAATCGCGTGATCACGCCGCATCCGGGTGAGGCAGCACGGCTGCTGGGTTGTTCCATTGCAGAAATTGAGGACGATCGCTTACTTTGTGCACAACGTCTGGTAAAACGGTACGGGGGTGTGGTGGTGCTGAAAGGCGCGGGGACGGTTGTCGCCTCTGAACAGGCTGCATTGAGTATTATTGATGCCGGTAATGCCGGAATGGCCAGCGGCGGGATGGGGGATGTGCTTTCCGGTATTATTGGCGCATTGCTCGGACAGAAGCTTACCCCGTATGATGCAGCGTGTGCGGGATGTGTTGCGCATGGTGCGGCGGCGGATGTACTGGCAGCGCGTTTTGGTATGCGCGGCATGCTGGCGACAGATCTCTTTACCACGCTACAGCGTATTGTTAACCCTGATGTGATTGACGTTTATCATGATGAATCGAGTAATTCCACTACCTGATGAGCAGGCAACTTTAGACCTGGGACAGCGGGTAGCCAAAGCCTGTGACGGCGCGACGGTTATTTATTTATATGGCGACCTGGGGGCGGGTAAAACGACCTTCAGTCGGGGATTTCTGCAGGCGTTAGGTCACAAAGGTAATGTAAAAAGCCCGACCTACACACTGGTCGAACCCTATGCGCTCGATAATTTAATGGTCTATCACTTCGACCTGTATCGCCTTGCGGACCCGGAGGAGCTGGAATTTATGGGGATCCGCGATTATTTTGCCAATGATGCCATCTGCCTGGTGGAATGGCCGCAACAAGGTAAAGGTGTACTGCCAGACCCGGACGTCGAAATACACATTGAATATCAGGCGCAAGGTCGTGAGGCGCGCGTAAGTGCGGTCTCCTCATCGGGTGATTTATTGCTGGCGCGTTTGGCCGATTAACCTTAAGGGTGGCGGGATGATTTATCGCATCAGAAACTGGCTGATGGCAACCCTGGTCCTGCTGTGCGCGCAGGCAGGGGCCGCCAGCCTCTCCGATCTTCAGGTTTCCAATGGCGATCAACAGGCGCGGATTACGCTGAGCTTTATCGGTGAGCCGGAATACGCTGTGTCACAGGAGGGGAAACGAACGGTCACGCTGGATATTAAACAAACCGGTGTGATTCAGGGATTACCACTGCTGTTCAGCGGCAATAATCTGGTGAAGGCGATCCGTTCGGGTACGCCAAATGATGCCCAGTCTCTGCGGCTGGTTGTCGATTTAACCGAAAACGGAAAAGCAGAAGCCGTAAAACGACAAAACGGTGGCAATTACACCGTTGTGTTTACGATTAAAGCGGATGCGCCGCCACCGCCGCCACCTGTGGTGGTCAAGCGTGTCGAGGCACCGGTTGTTGCTCCGCGCCCCGTTGAGCCAGCACGTAATCCGTTTAAAGCAGAAAATGATCGCACCACCGCGGTGACCAGCAGCAATACGGCCACGAGACCGGCAGCTCAGGCTCGCGTCAGCAACGGCGATAAAGTTGTTATTGCTATCGATGCCGGGCACGGCGGACAGGACCCAGGGGCGATCGGCCCTGGTGGTACACGCGAGAAAAACGTCACTATTGCCGTGGCGCGTAAACTACGCAGTTTGCTGAATGATGACCCGATGTTTAAAGGCGTACTCACCCGCGATGGCGATTACTTCATCTCGGTGATGGGGCGTTCCGACGTAGCGCGTAAACAAAATGCCAACTTCCTGGTCTCTATTCATGCGGATGCCGCACCAAACCGCGATGCGACAGGCGCTTCCGTATGGGTGCTGTCAAACCGTCGTGCCAACAGTGAAATGGCCGGTTGGCTGGAGCAGCACGAGAAACAGTCGGAACTGCTGGGCGGCGCGGGTGATGTGCTGGCTAACAGCCAGTCTGACCCCTATCTCAGTCAGGCCGTACTGGACCTGCAGTTCGGTCATTCGCAACGTGTCGGCTATGATGTGGCGACCAGCATGATCGGTCAGTTAGAACGTATTGGTTCGATGCATAAACGCCGCCCGGAACACGCCAGCCTTGGCGTATTGCGCTCGCCGGATATCCCGTCAGTCCTGGTCGAAACCGGTTTTATCAGCAACAACAGCGAAGAACGGCTGTTGGCAAGCGATGATTACCAGCAGCAGCTGGCCGAGGCGATTTACAAAGGACTGCGTAACTATTTCCAGGCGCATCCGATGCAAACCGGCCCACAGGGCGCACCGGCGCAAACTGCCAGTGCCGTATCGCCTGGCAGCACGTTAACAAACTAAGGATTAGCCATGCCGATTCAGGTTCTACCGCCACAGCTGGCGAACCAGATTGCCGCAGGCGAGGTGGTGGAACGACCTGCGTCGGTGGTTAAAGAGCTGGTAGAAAACAGCATCGATGCGGGTGCAACGCGTATCGATATTGATATCGAACGCGGTGGGGCGAAGCTTATCCGTATTCGTGACAACGGTTGTGGGATTAAAAAAGACGAGCTGGCGCTGGCGCTGGCGCGTCACGCCACCAGTAAAATTGCCTCGCTTGATGATCTCGAAGCGATTGTAAGCCTTGGATTTCGTGGAGAGGCACTGGCGAGTATCAGCTCGGTTTCCCGTTTAACACTGACATCGCGTACGCAAGAACAACCCGAAGCCTGGCAGGCCTATGCTGAAGGGCGTGACATGGATGTGACGGTTAAACCCGCTGCGCATCCGGTGGGTACCACGCTGGAAGTACTGGATCTGTTTTACAACACGCCAGCACGACGCAAGTTTATGCGCACGGAGAAAACGGAATTTAACCACATCGACGAAATTATCCGCCGCATTGCGTTGGCGCGTTTCGATGTGACGATTAATCTGTCGCACAACGGCAAAATGGTGCGCCAGTATCGTGCTGTCGCGGCGGATGGACAAAAAGAGTGCCGACTGGGTGCTATTTGCGGGACACCGTTTCTGGAGCATGCTCTGGCGATTGAATGGCAGCATGGCGATTTGGCGCTGCGCGGCTGGGTGGCCGATCCGAACCACACGACGGCGGCGCTGGCGGAAATCCAGTATTGCTATGTGAATGGCCGGATGATGCGCGATAGACTGATCAACCATGCCATTCGCCAGGCTTGTGAAGATAAGCTGGGCGCCGATCAGCAACCCGCATTTGTACTGTATCTGGAAATTGACCCGCATCAGGTGGATGTCAACGTGCATCCAGCCAAACATGAGGTACGCTTTCACCAGTCTCGTCTGGTGCATGATTTTATTTATCAAGGGGTGTTAAGCGTCCTGCAACAGCAGTTGGAAACCTCGCTGCCGTTGGTTGATGACGAAGAACTCGCCCCGAGACACATCCCGGAAAATCGCGTGGCGGCAGGGCGTAACCATTTTGCCGAACCTGCGCCAGCGCGTGAACCTGCTACTCCCCGTTATTCTGCCTCTTCCAGTAGCGGGAGTGGTCGCCAGGGGCAGGCAAGCGCCAGTTGGCCGCATGCCCAGCCTGGATATCAAAAGCAGCAGGGCGAAATTTATCAGCGCCTGCTGCAGACACCGGCTCCGATGCACAAACCACCGGTCGCTGAAACACCGACGGTACCTCTTACCGGCAACAGTCAGGGGTTTGGACGGGTGCTGACTATCGTAGGGACAGACTGTGCATTACTGGAAAGCGATGGCCAGATTCGGCTGCTGGCGTTACCTGTTGCGGAACGGTGGTTGCGTCAGGCGCAGCTTACGCCTGGGCAGGGTCCTGTTTGCGCTCAGCCACTGCTGATCCCGTTGCGTCTAAAAGTCACCGCAGGTGAAAAAGCAGCGTTGCAAAAAGGACAAAGCCAACTGGCCGATTTGGGGATTGAATTTCAGCTGGATGCGCAGCATGTGACCATCCGAGCGGTGCCTTTACCCTTACGCCAACAAAATTTACAAATCTTGATTCCTGAACTGATAGGCTACCTGGCGCAGCAAACCGTATTCGAAGCGGGCAACATTGCGCAGTGGATTGCACGTAACCTGATGAGCGAGCATCCGCAGTGGAGCATGGCCCAGGCGATTACGCTGTTGGCGGATGTTGAGCGGCTATGCCCACAACTCGTGAAGGCGCCGCCGGGTGGTCTGTTACAACCTGTTGATTTACATTCGGTAATGAACGCCCTGAAACATGAGTGATACCTGTAAGGCGAGCCTGCCAAAGGCAATTTTTTTAATGGGGCCGACGGCCTCCGGTAAAACGGCATTAGCAATTGAATTGCGTAAAGTTTTGCCTGTAGAGTTGATAAGCGTTGATTCCGCCCTTATTTACAAGGGGATGGATATTGGCACCGCGAAGCCTGATGCTGATGAATTGAAGGCCGCACCACACCGATTGCTGGATATTCGTGATCCGGCGCAAGCGTATTCTGCAGCGGATTTTCGTCGCGATGCGCTAGCCGAGATGGCCGATATCACCGCAGCGGGGCGTATCCCGCTGTTAGTGGGTGGCACAATGTTATATTTCAAAGCGTTGCTTGAAGGGTTGTCACCGTTACCGTCGGCGGACTCGGAGGTCAGGGCCAGAATCGAGCAGCAGGCGGCAGAGCTTGGATGGGACGCGTTACACCGACAGCTTCAGGAGATTGACCCGGTAGCTGCGGCGCGGATTCATCCAAATGATCCGCAAAGACTTTCCCGGGCACTGGAAGTTTTTTTCATTTCGGGTAAAACTTTAACGGAGCTGACGCAAACGTCAGGAGATGCTTTGCCGTATGAGGTGCACCAGTTTGCGATCGCTCCGGCGAGCCGTGAATTGCTCCATCAGCGAATTGAGCAGCGTTTTCATCAGATGTTAGCTTCAGGTTTTGAAGCAGAAGTCCGGGCGCTTTTTGCCCGAGGAGATTTGCATACGGATTTGCCTTCCATTCGTTGTGTAGGGTATCGCCAGATGTGGTCATACATTGAAGGCGAAATTTCATACGATGAAATGGTTTATAGAGGTGTTTGCGCCACGAGGCAGTTAGCGAAGCGGCAGATAACCTGGTTGCGTGGTTGGGAAGGGGTGCACTGGCTTGACAGTGAAAAGCCTGACCAGGCGCGAAACGAAGTATTACAGGTTGTTGGTGCTATCGCGAACTGAATGTGTACAATTGAAACGTATCGTGCGCAATTTTTCAGAACCATAAGGTTCAATACGCAAAGTCATTCAAGTTGCATCAAGGCAGCAAGAGAGTGAATCCCCAGGAGCTTACTCAAGTAAGTGACAGGGGTGAACGAACGTCGCTAACGTAGAGGCAACCTGAAGGATGAAGCGTATTAAGTACAAATAAGCATATAAGGAAAAGAGAGAATGGCTAAGGGGCAATCTTTACAAGATCCGTTCCTGAACGCACTGCGTCGGGAACGTGTTCCAGTTTCTATTTATTTGGTGAATGGTATTAAGCTGCAAGGTCAAATCGAGTCTTTTGATCAGTTCGTGATCCTGTTGAAAAACACGGTCAGCCAGATGGTTTATAAGCACGCGATTTCCACTGTTGTCCCGTCTCGCCCGGTTTCTCATCACAGCAATAATGCCACCGGCGGCACTGGCAGCAACTACCATCACGGTAGCAACGCGCAGGGTTCATCAGCGCAACAGGACAGCGAAGAAACCGAATAAGGTTTTAGGCTGTTTTACACACGGGGAGCCAGAGATCCTGCGTTCCCCGTTGATATATATTGAGGGGTTGACGCTTGTTTGACCGTTATGATGCCGGTGAGCAGGCGGTACTGGTACACATCTATTTTTCGCAAGACAAAGATATGGAAGACCTCCAGGAGTTTGAATCTCTGGTTTCTTCCGCCGGTGTCGAAGCAATGCAGGTGATTACCGGGAGCCGTAAAGCACCGCACCCGAAGTTTTTTGTTGGTGAAGGTAAGGCAATCGAAATTGCCGAAGCCGTAAAAGCGACTGGCGCTGCGGTGGTGATTTTTGATCATGCTCTAAGCCCTGCCCAGGAACGTAACCTGGAACAGTTATGCCAGTGTCTTGTTATCGACAGGACTGGTCTCATTTTAGATATTTTTGCCCAGCGTGCGCGGACCCATGAGGGTAAGTTGCAGGTTGAGCTGGCGCAGTTGCGCCATATGGCTACACGCCTGGTCCGTGGCTGGACTCACCTTGAAAGGCAAAAAGGCGGGATTGGTTTGCGTGGTCCGGGTGAAACCCAGCTCGAAACTGACCGTCGTTTGCTGCGTAATCGCATTTTGCAAATACAGTCGCGCCTGGAAAAAGTTGAAAAGCAACGTGAGCAGGGGCGGCAGTCGCGCAAGAAAGCGGATGTCCCAACCGTATCACTGGTGGGATATACCAACGCCGGAAAATCCACCCTGTTCAACCAGATAACCGAAGCTCGGGTCTACGCAGCGGATCAACTGTTCGCGACCCTGGACCCAACGCTGCGCCGCATAGACGTTGCGGATGTCGGTGAAACCGTGCTGGCGGATACTGTAGGGTTTATCCGTCATTTGCCGCACGACCTGGTGGCGGCGTTTAAGGCCACTTTGCAGGAGACTCGTCAGGCGACCTTGCTGTTGCACGTTATTGATGCGGCAGATTTTCGTGTGCAGGAAAACATTGAGGCCGTCGACACGGTTCTTGAAGAGATCGATGCAAATGAAATCCCGACGCTGCTGGTAATGAATAAGATCGATATGCTGGATGATTTTGAACCGCGTATCGACAGAGATGAAGAGAATAAACCCATTCGCGTGTGGGTCTCAGCGCAAACGGGAATTGGCATACCACAGCTTTTTCAGGCTTTGACAGAGCGACTTTCCGGTGAGGTTGCGCAACATACGTTGCGTCTGCCGCCGCAGGAAGGGCGACTGAGAAGCCGGTTTTACCAACTTCAGGCAATAGAGAAAGAGTGGATGGAGGAAGACGGTAGCGTAGGTCTGCAAGTACGTATGCCGATCGTAGACTGGCGTCGCCTCTGTAAACAAGAACCGGCACTGGAAGACTATGTTGTCTGACCTGACGGATATGGCCTGAAGATTTTTTCGCCTCTATTCCTCGTGGATTTTATGCGGCAGGAAGGCGGCAAGTCCTGAAATCTCCAGGCACATAGTCAACTATGTGACTGGGGTTGAAAGACGTAGCCAACGCATCTGCAGCGCAAAAGACGCAGGTATAGCATCGCATAACAAATATGGAGCACAAAAATGGCGTGGAATCAGCCCGGTAATAACGGACAAGACCGCGACCCCTGGGGAAGCAGCAAACCTGGCGGCAACCCTGAGGGAAATGGAAATAAAGGTGGTCGCGATCAGGGACCTCCCGATCTGGATGATATCTTCCGCAAACTGAGTAAAAAACTCGGTGGTTTGGGCGGCGGTAAAGGTACTGGCTCTGGCGGTGGTAGTTCATCACAAGGCCCGCGTCCGCAACTGGGCGGCCGAGTCTTTACTATCGCAGCGGCAGCTATCGTCATTATCTGGGCGGCTAGCGGTTTCTACACCATTAAAGAAGCGGAACGTGGCGTGGTGACACGCTTCGGTAAATTCAGCCATCTGGTTGAGCCGGGTCTGAACTGGAAACCGACCTTTATCGACGAAGTGACTCCGGTCAACGTTGAAGCTGTGCGTGAACTTGCCGCATCCGGCGTGATGCTGACATCAGACGAAAACGTCGTGCGCGTTGAAATGAACGTGCAGTACCGTGTGACCGATCCGCAGCGTTACCTGTTCAGCGTAACCAGCGCGGATGACAGTCTGCGTCAGGCAACTGACAGCGCCCTGCGTGGGGTCATCGGTAAATACACCATGGATCGTATCCTGACCGAAGGGCGTACCGTTATTCGTAGCGATACCCAGCGTGAACTGGAAGAAACCATTCGTCCGTACAATATGGGTATCACCCTGCTGGACGTCAACTTCCAGGCTGCACGTCCGCCGGAAGAGGTAAAAGCGGCGTTTGATGATGCTATCGCAGCGCGTGAAAATGAGCAGCAGTACATCCGTGAAGCAGAAGCGTATACCAACGAAGTTCAGCCACGTGCAAACGGTCAGGCGCAGCGTATTCTGGAAGAAGCGCGTGCGTATAAGACCCAGACCATCCTGGAAGCACAGGGTGAAGTGGCTCGCTTCGCAAAAATTCTGCCGGAATATAAAGCCGCACCGCAGATTACTCGCGAGCGTCTGTATATCGAAACCATGGAAAAAGTGCTGAGCCATACCCGTAAAGTACTGGTTAACGATAAGGGCAGTAATCTGATGGTTCTACCGTTGGATCAGATGCTGAAAGGCGGTACTGCGCCAGCAGCTAAGACTGACAGCAGTTCAAATCTGCTGCGTCTGCCACCGGCAACGTCTTCCAGCACTGGAGCAAGCAACACCTCGTCCACCAGTCAGGGCGATATTATGGACCAACGCCGCGCGAATGCGCAGCGTAACGACTACCAGCGTCAGGGGGAATAACGATGCGTAAGTCAGTTATTGCGATTATTATCATCGTTCTGGTAGTTCTGTTCATGTCTGTCTTTGTGGTCAAAGAAGGCGAGCGCGGTATTACCCTGCGCTTTGGTAAAGTTCTGCGTGACGATGACAACAAGCCGCTGGTCGTTGCACCAGGCCTGCACTTCAAGATTCCGTTTATTGAATCCGTGAAGATGCTGGATGCGCGTATTCAGACCATGGACAACCAGGCCGATCGCTTTGTGACCAAAGAGAAGAAAGACCTGATCGTTGACTCCTACATCAAGTGGCGCATCAGTGACTTTAGCCGCTACTACCTGGCAACGGGCGGTGGCGATGTTTCTCAGGCAGAAGTGCTGTTGAAACGTAAGTTCTCTGACCGTCTGCGTTCTGAAATCGGTCGCCTGGACGTGAAAGATATCGTTACCGATTCCCGCGGTCGTTTGACTCTGGAAGTCCGTGATGCGTTGAACTCCGGTTCTGCTGGCACAGAAGATGAAGTCGCGACTCCGGCGGCGGATAGCGCGATTGCCGAAGCGGCTGAACGTGTGCAGGCTGAAACGAACGGTAAAGTCCCGGTCATCAACCCGAACAGTATGGCGGCACTGGGTATCGAAGTGGTCGATGTGCGTATCAAGCAAATCAACCTGCCAGCTGAAGTGTCCGAGGCTATTTACAACCGTATGCGCGCTGAGCGTGAAGCGGTAGCACGTCGCCATCGTTCACAGGGTCAGGAAGAAGCGGAAAAACTGCGTGCAACAGCGGACTATGAAGTCACTAAAACGCTGGCAGAGTCTGAGCGTCAGGGCCGCATTATGCGCGGTGAAGGCGATGCAGAAGCCGCTAAACTGTTTGCCGATGCGTTCAGTCAGGATCCTGACTTCTACGCCTTCATCCGTAGCCTGCGCGCTTACGAGAAGAGCTTCGAAGGAAACCAGGATGTCATGGTCATGAGCCCGGACAGCGATTTCTTCCGTTACATGAAGACGCCGAATAGCGCAACACGCTAAAATAGTTCCAGCGGTTTTAGACCAGCAAAACCACCGGTATCCCCAGGGATACGGTGGTTTTCTTTTTTATATAAGGACGACGGATGAATTCAACAATTTTGCTGGCGCTCGCGCTGGTTTTGGTGCTGGAAGGCTTGGGTCCTATGCTGTATCCCCGCGCCTGGAAGAAAATGATCTCGGCGATGGCACAACTTCCTGAAAATATTTTGCGTCGTTTTGGTGGAGGTCTTGTGGTCGCGGGCGTTGTCGTCTACTACATGTTGAGGAAAACGATTGGCTGATCAATAAGTAGACTAATTTGCAGATTTTTGGATGCAAAAAGTGCTGTATATCTGAAAAAGCGGTGGTAGAATCCATTTTTAAGCAAACGGTGATTTTGAAAAATGGGTAACAACGTCGTCGTACTGGGCACCCAATGGGGTGACGAAGGTAAAGGGAAGATCGTCGATCTTCTGACTGAACGGGCTAAATATGTTGTGCGCTACCAGGGCGGTCACAACGCAGGCCATACTCTCGTAATCAACGGTGAAAAAACCGTCCTCCATCTTATTCCATCAGGTATTCTTCGCGAGAATGTAACCAGCATCATCGGTAACGGTGTTGTTCTGTCTCCGTCCGCGCTGATGAAAGAGATGAAAGGGCTGGAAGATCGTGGTATCCCGGTTCGTGAGCGCCTGCTGCTGTCTGAAGCGTGTCCGCTGATCCTTGATTATCATGTTGCGTTAGATAACGCTCGTGAGAAAGCGCGCGGTGAGAAAGCGATCGGTACCACCGGTCGTGGTATCGGCCCGGCTTATGAAGATAAAGTGGCTCGTCGCGGTCTGCGCGTTGGCGATCTGTTTGATAAAGCAACTTTCGCTGAAAAACTGAAAGAAGTGATGGAATATCACAACTTCCAGTTGGTGAATTTCTACAAAGTTGAAGCAGTTGACTACCAGAAAGTGCTGGATGATGTGATGGCGATTGCCGACATCCTGACGTCTATGGTTGTTGATGTTTCCGATCTGCTGGATCAGGCGCGTAAGCGTGGCGATTTCGTCATGTTTGAAGGTGCGCAGGGTACTCTGCTGGATATCGACCACGGTACCTATCCGTACGTAACGTCCTCCAACACCACTGCGGGTGGCGTGGCGACCGGCTCCGGCCTGGGCCCGCGTCATGTGGACTACGTTCTGGGTATCATCAAAGCATACTCCACCCGTGTAGGTGCAGGTCCGTTCCCGACTGAATTGTTTGATGATGTCGGCGAGTTCCTGTGCAAACAAGGTAACGAGTATGGCGCAACGACGGGTCGTCGTCGTCGTACCGGCTGGCTGGACTCCGTCGCTGTGCGCCGTGCGGTACAGATTAACTCCCTGTCTGGCTTCTGCCTGACCAAACTGGACGTACTGGACGGTTTGAAAGAGGTGAAAATCTGTGTTGCTTACCGTATGCCGGATGGCCGTGAAGTCACGACTACTCCGTTGGCAGCAGACGACTGGAAAGGTATTGAGCCGATTTACGAAACCATGCCTGGCTGGTCTGAATCCACCTTTGGTGTGAAGGATCGTAGCGGTCTGCCGCAGGCAGCACTGAACTACATCAAGCGTATTGAAGAACTGACCGGTGTGCCGATTGATATTATCTCAACTGGCCCAGACCGTACTGAAACCATGATCCTGCGCGACCCGTTCGACGCATAATCATGTTTGGCGCAGTGCCGCTGGCGCTGCGCATATCAGGCCTACATGTGTTATTTTGTAGGCCGGATCAGGCGCTTTTCACCGCCATCCGGCTTAACAAAGAGTGAATTCCTCGCTTTTTTCCTTCCCGAACTGAAATAAATTAGCGACCTGGCTGGTGGCTGGTTTATCATCAATATAAATAATACTACCAGGCTTATCCGTTTTATCCCTTTTCCTGAGGTTGATGTGCAGTTAACAAGTTTCACCGATTACGGATTACGTGCGCTAATCTACATGGCGTCGCTACCCGAAGGACGTATGACCAGTATTTCTGAGGTGACAGAAGTCTACGGCGTGTCCCGTAATCATATGGTCAAAATAATCAATCAACTTAGCCGGGCGGGCTTCGTTACTGCTATTCGTGGAAAAAATGGCGGCATCCGCTTGGGCAAACCGGCTAAGGCTATTGGAATTGGTGATGTGGTTCGCGAGCTGGAACCCTTATCGCTGGTTAACTGTAGCAGCGAGTTTTGCCACATTACCCCTGCCTGCCGACTCAAGCAGGCGCTTTCTAAGGCAGTGCAAAGTTTTCTCACGGAACTGGACAACTACACACTTGCTGATTTGGTTGAAGAGAATCAACCGCTTTATAAATTATTGCTGGTGGAGTGACGAAAATCTTCATCAGAGCTGACAATGGAGGAACCTCGATGTCACAAGATCCTTTCCAGGAGCGCGAAGCTGAAAAATACGCGAACCCTATCCCGAGCCGGGAATTTATCCTCGAACATTTAACTAAACGTGAAAAACCGGCCAACCGCGATGAGCTGGCCGCTGAACTCAATATTGAAGGTGAAGAGCAGCTGGAAGCGCTGCGTCGCCGCCTGCGCGCGATGGAGCGTGACGGGCAACTGGTCTTTACCCGTCGTCAGTGCTACGCGCTGCCGGAGCGTCTTGACCTGCTAAAAGGCACCGTTATTGGCCATCGTGATGGCTACGGTTTCTTGCGCGTCGAAGGACGCAAAGATGATTTGTACCTGTCCAGCGAGCAGATGAAAACCTGCATTCATGGCGATCAGGTACTGGCACAACCGCTGGGTGCGGATCGTAAAGGCCGCCGCGAAGCACGTATCGTGCGCGTGCTGGTACCGAAAACTAGCCAGATTGTTGGTCGCTACTTTACTGACGCTGGTGTGGGATTTGTCGTACCGGACGATAGCCGACTGAGTTTTGACATCCTGATCCCGCCTGAAGAGGTGATGGGTGCCCGTATGGGCTTTGTGGTGGTGGTTGAACTCACTCAGCGCCCGACTCGTCGTACCAAAGCGGTGGGTAAAATTGTCGAAGTGCTGGGCGATAATATGGGCACCAGCATGGCCGTTGATATGGCCCTGCGTACTCATGAAATTCCCTATATTTGGCCGCAGGCAGTAGAGAAACAGGTCGCCGGTCTGAAAGAAGAAGTACCGGAAGAGGCGAAAGTCGGGCGTGTTGATTTGCGCGATTTACCGCTGGTTACTATCGATGGTGAAGATGCGCGTGACTTTGACGATGCCGTTTACTGCGAGAAAAAGCGTGGTGGCGGCTGGCGTTTATGGGTGGCGATTGCTGACGTAAGTTATTACGTTCGCCCACCGACCCCGCTGGACCAGGAAGCCCGTAGCCGCGGTACATCCGTGTACTTCCCATCGCAGGTTGTTCCAATGCTGCCGGAAGTGCTGTCAAACGGATTGTGTTCGCTCAACCCGCAGGTGGACAGGCTGTGTATGGTCTGTGAAATGACCATTTCGTCAAAAGGTCGTTTAACCGGCTTTAAATTCTACGAAGCGGTAATGAGCTCCCATGCGCGCCTGACTTACACCAAAGTCTGGCACATGCTGCAGGGCGATCAGGAACTGCGTGAGCAGTACGCGCCGTTGGTGAAACATATTGAAGAGCTGCATAACCTCTACAAAGTGCTGGATAAAGCGCGTGAAGAGCGCGGCGGTATCTCGTTTGAAAGTGAAGAAGCGAAGTTTATCTTCAATGCTGAACGCCGTATCGAGCGTATTGAACAGACGCAGCGTAATGACGCGCACAAACTGATTGAAGAGTGCATGATCATGGCGAATATCTCAGCGGCGCGATTCGTTGAGAAAGCCAAAGAGCCTGCACTGTTCCGTATTCACGATAAGCCAACGACCGAAGCGATTAATTCTTTCCGCTCGGTACTGGCCGAGCTGGGACTGGAGCTGCCTGGCGGTAACAAACCAGAGCCGCGTGATTATGCTGAACTGCTGGAGTCGATTGCTGACCGACCTGACGCAGAAATGCTGCAAACTATGTTGCTGCGCTCCATGAAACAGGCCATTTACGATCCGGAAAACCGTGGTCACTTTGGTCTGGCGCTGCAATCTTATGCGCACTTCACCTCACCGATTCGTCGTTACCCGGACCTCTCGTTGCACCGTGCTATCAAATATCTGCTGGCGCAGGAGCAGGGTCATAAAGGTAACACCACGGAGACGGGGGGCTACCATTATTCGATGGAAGAGATGCTGCAACTGGGCCAGCACTGTTCGATGGCAGAGCGCCGTGCTGACGAAGCCACGCGCGATGTTTCTGATTGGCTGAAGTGCGATTTTATGCTGGATCAGGTCGGTAATGTCTTTAAGGGCGTTATTGCCAGCGTGACGGGTTTTGGCTTCTTTGTTCGTCTTGATGAGCTGTTTATCGACGGTCTGGTGCATGTCTCCTCGCTGGATAACGACTACTATCGTTTTGACCAGGTAGGGCAACGCCTGACAGGCGAATCCAGCGGTCAGATGTATCGCCTTGGCGATCGTGTGGAAGTCCGTGTGGAAGCCGTCAATATGGACGAGCGCAAAATCGACTTTAGTCTGATTTCCAGCGAACGTGCTCCGCGCAATGAGGGTAAAACCGCGCGCGAAAAAGCCAAAAAAGGCGATGCAGGTAAGAATACCGGTAAACGTCGCCAGATGGGCAAAAAGGTGAATTTCGAGCCGGACAGTGCTTTCCGCGGTGAGAAAAAAGGCAGAGCCAAACCTCAGGCGGATAAAAAAGCGGCTGAGAAAAAAGGCGACAAAAAAGCGAAAAAGCCTTCGGCGAAAACGCTTAAAATCGCTGCCGCCACCAAAGCCAAACGCGCGGCGAAAAAGAAAGTCACGGAATAAGCCATAAACCGTAAGCCGGGTGGCCAGCGTGCCGCCCGGCGTTACACCTAAACTATTAACGAGTACATTCATGAGTGAAATGATTTACGGCATCCATGCGGTGCAGGCTCTGTTGGAGCGTGCGCCTGAGCGCTTTCAGGACGTCTTTATTCTCAAAGGTCGTGAAGATAAACGTCTGCTGCCGCTGATCCATGCACTGGAAGCACAGGGTGTTGTCATCCAGTTAGCTAACCGCCAGTTCCTGGATGAGAAAAGTGAGGGTGCGGTTCATCAGGGGATTATTGCGCGCGTGAAGCCGGGTCGTCAGTATCAGGAAAACGATCTTCCGGATCTGATTTCGGAACTTGACCAGCCGTTCTTTTTGATCCTCGATGGCGTCACCGATCCGCATAACCTGGGCGCATGCCTGCGTAGCGCAGACGCTGCCGGTGTGCATGCGGTGATCGTGCCGAAAGATCGTTCTGCACAATTGAATGCGACGGCGAAAAAAGTTGCCTGTGGCGCGGCAGAAAGCGTACCGCTGATCCGCGTGACCAACCTGGCGCGCACCATGCGTATGTTGCAGGAAGAGAACATTTGGATTGTTGGTACCGCGGGCGAAGCTGACCATACGCTGTATCAGAGCAAAATGACCGGGCGTCTGGCACTGGTAATGGGCGCAGAGGGCGAAGGTATGCGTCGCCTGACCCGAGAACATTGTGACGAACTGATCAGTATCCCGATGGCAGGGAGCGTTTCGTCGCTAAACGTTTCAGTCGCGACCGGCATCTGCCTGTTTGAAGCCGTTCGTCAGCGCGGGTAATTGATTCCCTCTTCTCTTAAGCCATCCTTCGGGATGGCTTTTTTGTGACCTTTATCCCAGGCATCCTCTTCTCTGACTGACCATACTTATGGCGACGGCCATTGACGGAGGGAGACACAATGCACTGGCAAACGCATACCGTTTTTAACCAACCTGTACCGCTCAATAACAGCAACTTATACCTGTCCGATGGCGCATTGTGTGAAGCCGTTGCTCGCGAAGGCGCGGGCTGGGACAGCGATCTTCTCGCCAGTATTGGCCAGCAATTAGGGACCGCGGAATCGCTTGAGTTGGGCCGCCTGGCCAATGCCTTTCCCCCCGAATTATTGCGTTACGATCCGCAAGGGCAACGACTGGATGATGTGCGGTTTCATCCCGCCTGGCATTTACTGATGCAGGGATTGTGCGCAAACCGCGTGCATAACCTGGCCTGGGAAGAGGAGGCCAGGCAGGGCACGTTTGTTGCCCGGGCTGCACGTTTTATGCTGCATGCGCAGGTGGAGGCGGGCACCTTGTGCCCGATAACCATGACCTTTGCCGCCACGCCGCTGTTACTGCAGATGCTACCTTCACAATTTCATGATTGGTTTACCCCTCTGCGCAGCGATCGCTATGACTCACATTTGCTGCCCGGTGGACAAAAGCGTGGGGTGCTGATTGGTATGGGAATGACGGAGAAGCAAGGGGGTTCAGATGTGCTGAGCAATACCACTCAGGCTGAACGTCTTGCAGATGGCTCATATCGCCTGGTGGGACATAAATGGTTTTTCTCCGTGCCGCAAAGCGATGCGCATTTGGTACTGGCGCAGACAAGGGGGGGCTTATCCTGCTTCTTTGTACCGCGATTCTTACCTGATGGTCGACGCAACGCCATCCGCCTTGAACGCCTGAAAGATAAGCTCGGTAACCGTTCTAATGCCAGTTGCGAGGTCGAGTTTCAGGATGCTATCGGCTGGCTGCTGGGCGAGGAAGGGGAAGGTATTCGCCACATCCTGAAAATGGGCGGTATGACGCGTTTCGACTGCGCGCTGGGTAGTCACAGCATGATGCGACGTGCTTTTTCCGTGGCGATTTATCATGCACATCAGCGGCAGGTATTTGGTAAACCTTTGATCGAACAACCGATGATGCGTCAGGTACTAAGCCGAATGGCATTGCAGTTGGAAGGGCAGACCGCATTACTGTTTCGGCTGGCGCGAGCCTGGGATCGCCGCACCGATGCGAAAGAAGCCCTGTGGGCCAGATTATTCACACCCGCAGCGAAATTTGCCATCTGCAAAAATGGCATGCCGTTTGTTGCCGAGGCGATGGAAGTGCTGGGCGGAATTGGCTATTGCGAGGAGAGTGAGTTGCCGCGTTTGTACCGTGAAATGCCGGTAAACAGTATCTGGGAAGGCTCCGGCAACATCATGTGTCTTGATGTATTGCGGGTACTGACGAAACAACCCGGCATGTACGATATGCTCAGTGAGGCTTTTGCCGAAGTAAAAGGGCAAGATCGTCATTACGATCGGATGGTGCGTCAGTTACAGCAACACCTGCGTAAGCCCAGTGAGGCGTTGGCGAGGGAGATTACGCAGCAGCTTTTTCTGCTCGGGTGTGGCGCGCAGATACTGCGTTATGCCTCTCCGCCAGTCGCGCAGGCCTGGTGTCAGATGATGTTGGATACGCGTGGTGTAAAACAGTTGTCTGCACAGGTGCAGAGTGATTTGCTACTGCGGGCGACGGGAGGAATACGGTAAGACTATGCCAGATGGCGATGCTGTCGCGTCGTATCCTGCCTACGTTCAATACCGGCAGGATACGTTTACGCCATCCGGCAATCTGTTATGCATAAAGTATGGCCTGTACGCGCCAGTTATCTGGCTGCTGTTCTTCATACATCTGAATAATCCGGTACCAGGAGGCACCTTGTTCATCCGCTTTTAACGCCACAACGCGTTCTACATCCTGCGGGTTTCCTGCAATGTTACTGACTGATATCAGGCCAATTTCGTTCAGGCCTGTTACGCAGTCAGCACTGGCGAACTCGGCAGACTGCGCCGTTGTACCTACCAGTCCGGCAGAAAGCAGCAGTGAGGATAAGGCAAGTGATTGTTTCATCGTCAGCTCCATTATTCGTACCCCTACACATGGCAGGGCATTCCATCGCGATAATAAACCTCAAGCTCCCTGCTGTTGGTTTATTGTGCACAGGTAAACGCATAGGGGCGCAAAGCAATGTAAAGCTGACTAAATTTCAACCCAATGTTATTTACGATACAAAATAGCTTGTGAATACCATTGGCCTGTCACTACGGTCTCATCAACTAATAAGACAACGTAATAATCAGCTTTAGCCGCGACGGCTTTGGCACGGATCTCTGCCAGCGCATCATCTGGAGAGCCTCTTACCAGCGCATTGACTGTCCCTATTCGCTGCAACCCGTTGCTCTGGTCGCGGCGGATTTCTTGCGGGTGGTCGGCTACGGGCGGTGCAGGTTGTGGTGTACCCTGTAATACGCTACAGGCGCTTAAAAACGTCACCAGCAACAAAGAGGCAAACCGACGCATAACTCTATCTCGTTTCCTGATAGCCATAGTGTAGTGCCTTATTAAATTCCCTTTAGGGGAATGTTCCCGAATTGTTATCTCTCACGCGATTTTCGAATGAAAATGTTGCGAAAGCGTAACCCAGTTCTCAACATTATGAATCATTGCTGAACACATTCACTTGCGTTAAGTATTTCTCCATGGCATACCAGAAAAAAAGAGGCGACAAATGATAGAAATTGAAACACGCCAGCTGGCTGGTATCCCTGTCCTGCACGCCGTTCCTGCGGGTAAACGCGAGTGCTCACTCCCTTGTATTATCTTCTATCACGGGTTTACCTCTTCAAGTCTGGTCTACAGCTATTTTGCCGTTGCTCTGGCACAGGCCGGATTCCGGGTCGTGATGCCAGATGCGCCCGATCATGGCGCACGCTCGACGAGTGACGCTCAGGGGAGAATGTATCGCTTCTGGCAGATTTTGCAGCAAAATATGCAGGAGTTTGCGACGTTACGTGCGGCGCTGGTGGCAGAAAATTGGCTATCAGATGAACGTCTTGCCGTCGGAGGAGCCTCAATGGGGGCAATGACGGCTCTGGGCATTATGGCGCGTCATCCTGACGTAAAATGTGCAGCGAGCCTGATGGGTTCGGGGTATTTTACCCGGCTTGCACAAACGCTTTTCCCCCCCGTAGTGGTTCAGACGCCAGAACAGCAGGCGGAATTTGATAAGATTATCGCCCCACTGGCCGAGTGGGATGTTACACATCAGTTGCAACGTCTGGCCGACAGACCATTACTGTTGTGGCATGGCCAGGATGACGATGTGGTTCCGGCTGTGGAAACGTTCCGTTTGCAGCAGGCGTTAATTCAGGCAGGTCTGGATAACAATCTAACCTGCCTGTGGGAAGCGGGTGTCCGACACCGCATCACGCCAGAAGCGCTCGCTGCGACAGTATCGTTTTTCCGCCAGCACCTCTAAACCCGTAAAATGTTCACGCCCTGAGCTTCAAGTTGTTCCAGGATCTCAGGGTTAGCATTTTTGCCGGTAATCAGCATATCGATTTGATCGGCACGGCTGAACAACATTCCCGCACGTTCTCCAACTTTACTGCTATCGACCAGCACCACCAGTTTGCCGACCACGTTGAGCATCTTTTGCTCTGCCATCGCCGTCAGCATATCGGTTTTATACAGTCCATCTGCGGTCAGTCCTTTACCACTCGTAAACATCCAGTGTCCGGCATACAGGCTATTTTCGCTGCCCTGCGGGCTAAGAGTGATGGATTGGCTCTTGTTGTATTGCCCTCCCATGATGATCACGCTTTCATGCTCCTGGTCGATCAGATAGTTTGCCAGCGGCAGATAATTCGTGATGATCTGCACGGGTTTGCCACACATTTCGCGTCCGAGCAGGAAGGCGGTTGATCCGCAGTTGATCACCACGCTTTCGCCTGCATTCACTAACTGGGATGCCGCTTTGGCAATGCGAACTTTTTCATCGTGATTCTGTGCCTGGTGCAGATTCATCGGTGTCCAGCGTGGGCGCTGTTGGGTAATGGCTTCTGCGCCGTTACGGACTTTCTTGAGTTTGCCGCTTTCGTCGAGCTTGTTGATATCCCTGCGTGCTGTGGCCGGTGAAATCCCCAGGCGCTCAATTACGTTCTCAACGGTAACAAAGCCCAATTGCGCCAGCATATCCAGCAATATTTGATGTCTTTGTGCTTCAGTCATGAGCTATTCCGATACAAATTGATTTGAAAAGATGATATTTGAAATAGCCTGGAAATACTAAGTAAATGGGAAAAAATGCCGGGAGAAACCGGCATTTTGTGTGGATCACAGGAAGGATTTAAACGGTAAATCCGGCTCAATCGTAAAGCAGTCATCAAAGCCGCGTGGATAGTGATATTCGAAGTTATCTTTATCCAGTGGCCAGGTGAACTTGCCGCCGACCTGCCAGATAAACGGTTTGAAATTATACTTCAGGCGGTCTTTTTTCATGTCCCACAGGACGCGGATCTCCTGTGGATCAGCCTGGAAGTTTGACCAAATATCATGATGGAAAGGGATCACCACTTTTGTATTCAAGGATTCCGCCATACGCAGTATGTCGGAACTGGTCATCTTGTCCGTAATCCCACGCGGGTTTTCACCGTAGGAGCCGAGTGCGACGTCGATCTGATGCTCATTTCCGTGCTTGGCGTAGTAGTTTGAGTAGTGGGAGTCGCCGCTGTGGTACAACGTGCCGCCCGGAGTCTTGAACAGATAGTTGACCGCGCGTGCATCCATGCCATCTGGCAGAACGCCTGCGGCTTTTTGGTCGGCTGGCAGGGTGATTAACGCAGTACGGTCGAACGCGTCAAGCGCATGAATTTCAATATCTTTCATCTTAACAACATCACCTGGTTTTACCACAATACAGCGCTCTTGTGGTACGCCCCAACCTATCCACAGATCGACACAGGTTTGTGGTCCGATAAACGGGACATTGTCAGCACAGTTCTGCATGATGGCAGCGGCGATATTCACATCAATGTGATCGTTATGATCGTGCGTAGCAAGAACCGCATCGATCTGACGAATAGCAAATGGATCAAGGACAAACGGCGTAGTGCGCAGATTGGGTTGTAGTTTCTTTACACCCGCCATGCGCTGCATTTGGTGGCCGGTTTTCATCAGTGGATTGCCGTGGCTTTGTTTACCAGTGCCGCACCAGAAATCGACGCAGACGTTCGTCCCGCCTTCCGACTTCAGCCAAATTCCAGTACAGCCAAGCCACCACATCGCAAAGGTGCCCGGCGCAACCTGTTCCTGCTCGATCTCTTCATTTAGCCAACTTCCCCATTCCGGGAATGTGTTCAGGATCCATGATTCACGCGTGATACTTTTTACTTTACTCATCGCATTTACCCTCATGTTTATTCATATCGAATCATAACGTGATTTAATTTGATTGATACTGACATCATTTTATCAAGAAGGCAATGTGCTGATTTTTTATGTCACCGCAAGAAATGGGGAGGATTCACAGGGTTATAAGTTGTTTTTGTATCAGTGTTTAATTGTATTTATTTGTTTTATCAGAGGTTATTTTTTTACTGCTGAATAACGAACAAGACCTTTCTTACAGTGAGAGAATTATTTGCGTACTGCATCACATTTAATCAAATTCAATCTTGTTGTGATTACTTTTGAAAACTAGAGTGGGGGCACAACATCCTGGGCATCTGTAATGAATGTTCAGCAACTTCGTCTACTGGAGATCGTTATGGAGATCCTCTACAACATCTTTACCGTCTTTTTTAATCAGGTTATGACTAACGCCCCACTGCTGCTGGGGATTGTGACCTGTCTCGGCTACATCTTGCTGCGTAAAAGTGTCAGCGTCATTATCAAAGGCACGATCAAAACGATCATCGGCTTTATGTTGCTGCAGGCAGGGTCCGGCATCCTGACCAGCACGTTCAAACCGGTAGTGGCTAAGATGTCTGAGGTCTATGGCATCAATGGGGCAATTTCAGATACCTATGCCTCAATGATGGCAACCATTGAACGCATGGGGGATGCCTATAGCTGGGTGGGGTATGCGGTGCTGTTAGCGCTGGCGCTGAATATTTGTTACGTACTTCTTCGACGTATTACCGGTATCCGTACCATCATGTTGACCGGACACATCATGTTCCAACAGGCGGGGCTGATTGCGGTTTCTCTGTATATCTTTGGTTACCCGATGTGGACCACCATTATCTGTACGGCGGTACTGGTGTCGCTCTATTGGGGTATTACCTCCAACATGATGTATAAGCCGACGCAAGAAGTGACCGATGGCTGTGGCTTCTCCATTGGTCACCAGCAGCAGTTCGCCTCCTGGATTGCTTACAAAATTGCCCCCTATCTCGGTAAGAAAGAAGAGAGTGTCGAAGACCTTAAACTGCCGGGCTGGCTGAATATCTTCCATGACAACATCGTATCGACCGCGATAGTGATGACTCTTTTCTTCGGCGCAATTCTGCTCTCTTTTGGTATTGATGTGGTCCAGGCGATGGCGGGAAAAACGCACTGGACGGTGTATATCCTGCAAACTGGTTTCTCGTTCGCTGTTGCCATTTTCATCATCACCCAGGGTGTACGTATGTTCGTTGCTGAACTTTCAGAAGCGTTCAACGGTATTTCTCAACGTTTGATTCCTGGGGCAGTACTGGCGATTGACTGTGCGGCGATATACAGCTTTGCCCCAAACGCTGTGGTCTGGGGTTTTATGTGGGGCACCATTGGTCAACTGATTGCTGTTGGCATTCTGGTAGGCCTCGGCTCTTCCATTCTGATTATTCCCGGCTTTATTCCAATGTTCTTCTCTAACGCCACTATCGGCGTATTTGCTAACCATTTTGGCGGCTGGCGAGCGGCGCTCAAGATTTGTCTGGTGATGGGCATGATCGAAATATTTGGCTGTGTCTGGGCGGTAAAACTCACCGGTATGAGCGCCTGGATGGGAATGGCTGACTGGTCGATTCTGGCTCCACCCATGATGCAAGGGTTTGCCTCTATCGGACTGATTTTTATGGCCGTCATTATTCTGATTGCACTGGCTTATATGTTTTTCGCAGGTCGCACGTTGCGCGCTGAGGAAGACGCAGAAAAACAACTGGCAGAACAGTCTGCTTAATAAGGAGTTCCGATTATGACCGTACGTATTCTGGCTGTATGTGGCAACGGACAGGGCAGTTCCATGATCATGAAAATGAAGGTGGATCAGTTTTTAACTCAGTCAAATATTGACCACACGGTGAATAGCTGTGCAGTGGGTGAGTACAAAAGTGAACTGAGCGGCGCGGACATCATCATCGCCTCTACCCACATCGCCGGCGAAATTACCGTTTCTGGCAATAAGTATGTTGTAGGGGTGCGCAACATGCTGTCTCCCGCTGATTTTGGTCCAAAACTGCTGGAAGTGATTAAAGAACACTTTCCGCAGGACGTGAAGTAAGGACACGGAATATGAAACTACGAGATTCGCTGGCGGACAATAACGCCATCCTTTTACAGGCTGACGCCAGTAACTGGCAGGACGCGGTAAAGCTGGGCGTGGATCTGCTGGTTAAGGCTGATGTGGTCGAGCCACGCTACTACCAGGCTATTCTCGACGGGGTTGCACAGCACGGTCCTTATTTTGTGATTGCCCCTGGGCTGGCTATGCCGCATGGGCGCCCTGAAGAGGGGGTTAAAAAAACCGGTTTTGCGTTGGTCACGCTGAAAACACCGTTAGTGTTCAACCATGAAGATAATGACCCGGTCGACATCCTGATCACAATGGCGGCGGTTGATGCTAATACGCATCAGGAAGTCGGCATCATGCAGATCGTTAACCTGTTTGATGATGAAGCCAATTTTGACCGTTTACGCGCCTGCCGCACCGCGCAGGAAGTGCTGGATTTAATTGATAACGCCACTGCGGCGGCTGTTTAAAGGAACAATAAAATGTCATTACCTATGTTGCAGGTTGCGCTGGATAACCAATCAATGGCTTCTGCGTATGAAACGACGCGGCTGATTGCCGAAGAGGTGGATATTATTGAGGTCGGCACCATCCTTTGTGTTGCTGAAGGCGTACGCGCCGTACGTGATCTGAAGGCGCTCTATCCACATAAAATTGTGCTGGCGGATGCCAAAATTGCCGATGCGGGAAAAATCCTGTCGCGTATGTGCTTTGAAGCCAATGCCGACTGGGTCACTGTGATTTGCTGTGCAGATATCAACACTGCCAAAGGTGCGCTGGAAGTGGCGCACGAGTTTAACGGCGACGTACAGATTGAACTGACTGGCTATTGGACGTGGGAACAAGCACGAGAGTGGCGCGAAGCGGGTATTGGGCAGGTGGTATATCACCGCAGCCGCGATGCGCAGGAGGCCGGTGTGGCATGGGGGGAGGCGGATATCAGTGCCATCAAACGTCTGTCTGATATGGGCTTCAAGGTCACCGTTACCGGGGGGCTGGCGCTGGAAGACCTGCCGCTGTTCCAGGGGATTCCGATTCATGTCTTTATTGCTGGTCGCAGCATCCGCGACGCCGCCTCTCCGGTGGAGGCTGCGCGTCAGTTCAAACGTTCCATTGCCCAACTGTGGGGATAAGGAGCGGACATGTTGTCAAAACAGATCCCACTTGGCATCTATGAAAAAGCGCTCCCCGCCGGGGAGTGTTGGCTGGCGCGCCTACGCCTGGCAAAGGAGTTGGGTTTTGACTTTGTTGAAATGTCGGTTGATGAAACCGACGCGCGCCTGTCGCGGCTTGACTGGAGCCGCGAACAGCGTCTGACGCTGGTCACCGCTATTGCCGAAACCGGTGTGCGTGTCCCCTCTATGTGCCTGAGCGCCCACCGTCGTTTCCCGCTGGGTAGTGAAGATGATGCGGTACGCGAGCAGGGGCTTGAGATTATGCGTAAAGCGATTCGGTTTGCACAAGATATCGGCATTCGCGTTATTCAGTTAGCTGGGTATGACGTCTACTATCAGCAAGCCAACAACGAAACGCGTCGCCGTTTTCGCGATGGCCTAAAGGAAAGTGTCGAGATGGCGAGTCGCGCACAGGTCACACTGGCGATGGAGATCATGGATTATCCGTTGATGAATTCGATCAGTAAGGCGCTGGGCTATGCCCACTACCTCAATAATCCGTGGTTCCAGCTCTATCCTGACATTGGCAATTTGTCGGCGTGGGATAATGACGTACAGATGGAACTGCAGGCGGGTGTTGGGCATATCGTGGCGGTGCATGTGAAAGATACCCGGCCGGGTATCTTTAAAAATGTCCCCTTCGGTGAAGGGGTTGTTGATTTCGAACGCTGTTTCGAGACGCTCAAGCAGAGTGGGTATTGCGGACCATACCTGATTGAAATGTGGAGTGAAACGGCGGAGAACCCCGTGCTAGAAGTGGCAAAGGCGCGCGATTGGGTGAAAGCGCGGATGGCCAGTGCCGGTCTGATGGAGGCAACATGATACAAGAGCTCAAGCAGCAGGTTTTTGCAGCTAACATGGATCTTCCACGCTACGGGCTGGTGACCTTTACCTGGGGCAACGTCAGCGCCATCAATCGTGAACATGGGCTGGTGGTGATTAAACCTAGCGGTGTTGCCTACGAAACCATGCAGGTCGACGACATGGTGGTGGTAGATTTGGACGGAAACGTGGTTGAAGGGCGCTATCGCCCTTCATCTGACACGGCCACGCATCTGGCGCTGTACTGCCGTTATCCGTCGCTTGGCGGCGTGGTGCATACCCACTCAACTCATGCCACAGCGTGGGCGCAAGCGGGGCAGTCCATTCCGGCGCTTGGCACAACGCATGCAGATTACTTCTTTGGCGATATTCCCTGTACCAGGGCGTTAAACGAAGCAGAAGTGCAGGACGAATATGAGTTGAATACCGGTAAGGTCATCATTGAAACACTGGGAGACGCTGCGCCACTGCATACGCCAGGCGTCGTCGTGTATCAGCATGGCCCGTTTGCCTGGGGCAAAGATGCTCACGAGGCGGTGCATAACGCGGTGGTGATGGAAGAGGTGGCAAGAATGGCGTGGATTGCGCGTGGCATTAATCCGGCGCTAAACCCCATCGACGATTATCTGATGAATAAGCATTTTATGCGTAAGCATGGACCCGATGCTTATTACGGGCAGAAGTGAAACGTTGCCCCGGGCTACGTACACTTCTGGGTGTGTGTAACCGATCCGCTCGGGGTAACGCCTTCATGCAAAAAAAGCCCCCAATAAAGGGGGCAAGTCAAACTGTGGCAATGTTCTCGTTGGTTATTTCCGGGTGCTAGCGATAAATGTCTGCGCTGGCGTGTATGTTGCCGTTACTACCGGGTTCTCTGATGAGGATCTCGTGGTAGTAAGTTGCGCCTTGCGCATCTGTCTCTTCGTTCAGAGCTTGAGTGGCTTCACTTTCAGTGGCGAAGTTATGATTTATGTAAATTACGCCTAAGCTCTGTACATCATCCATATTTCTGGCCTGATGATTGTCAATTTTGATGGCTGCCATTGCATTTGCGCTCAGCAAAAGCACAGCCAGAAGGGTCAAAACACGGGCTCGCATATGTACCTCCTCGACTGCGGTCTTTGGTTGCTTGTCTCCTGTGAGTCGTTAGCTTCTGATGTAATTTTAACCGCAACCAACGTAGTCGATAGCGACCATTTCTGATGCAGTTGTTCAAAAAATTACCGCATTGCCATCTTTCCTTTAATTAACAGTCAGCTGATATCTACCGCTGCGATAAAAAATACCTGTTTCCCAGGCATAAACTCTTACCAAATTGTCAATTTTACCAGAGGAGTACGCCGTTTATAGTGGGCTGAATAATCAACATAACTTTATGATTATAAGGCAAAAACTTATGGATACTTCATTCATGGATTTCAGCTACTTTGTGATTATGTTTATGGTCGCGCTGGTGGCTGGCTTTATTAACGTGGTGTCTGGCGGCGGCGGGTTTCTCTCTATTGGCGCATTACTGATTTCCGGTTTACCCCCGGCTAACGCGCTAGCAACCAATAAGATTCAGGCGTTGGGCAGTTCGCTGACCTCTGGGATTTACTTTTTACGCCGGGGACACATCAACGTACAGGAACATAAGTCTGTGTTCTTATCTGCTTTTATTGGTTCGGCGTTAGGTACGACGCTTATTCAGTTCATTGAGCCTGAACTGCTGAGAAAACTGCTGCCGGTACTGATTATTGCTGTCGCTATCTACTTTATTTTTGCGCCTAATCTCAGCGAGCCGAAGAGAAAGCAAAAAGTCTCCCTGTTTCTCTTTTCGTTGATCGGTGGTGGTTGTATTGGTTTTTATGATGGATTTCTCGGCGCTGGGGCCGGCTCCTTTTATACGCTCAGCTATATCCTGTTGTGGGGATACAGCATCGATAAGGCGCAAATTCACTCTAACTTTATTAACCTGGCGTCGAACATCGCCTCGATTTTGTTTTTCATTTTCGGCGGTAAAATGATCTGGTCGCTGGGGCTGGTGATGTTTGCCGGGCAGTCCCTCGGCGCACGTCTTGGCGCGACGGTCGTACTGACGCGTGGCAAGAAAGTCATCCGACCCATGATTGTGATTGTCTCCATTTGCATCAGCGTCAAAATGCTGCTGGATATGTATTAATGGCGACATGATAAATAATCGTACAAGCGCCTTGAGTTTACCTGCTGACCCCAGTATTATGACGCGTCATTTTTCAGCCGACCTTTAACACGTTCCTTGCCTCCATGGGCCTCGGCTGACCCAGACAGGAGGCTGAATAATCCGTAAGGAGCAATTCGATGCGTCATTACGAAATCGTTTTTATGGTCCATCCTGACCAGAGCGAACAGGTTCCGGGTATGATCGAACGCTACACTGCTGCCATCACTGGTGCAGAAGGCACGATCCACCGTCTGGAAGACTGGGGCCGCCGTCAGCTGGCTTACCCGATCAACAAACTGCACAAAGCTCACTACGTTCTGATGAACGTTGAAGCGCCGCAGGAAGTGATCGATGAGCTGGAAACTACCTTCCGCTTCAACGATGCCGTTATCCGCAGCATGGTTATGCGTACTAAACACGCTGTTACCGAAGCATCTCCGATGGTTAAAGCGAAAGACGAGCGTCGTGAACGTCGCGATGATTTCGCTAACGAAACCGCAGATGATGCTGAAGCTGGGGATTCTGAAGAGTAATTTCTGATGACCAACCGTCTGGCGCTGTCCGGCACTGTGTGCAGGGCTCCCCTTCGAAAGGTCAGTCCATCAGGAATTCCTCATTGCCAGTTCGTGCTTGAGCATCGTTCTGTGCAGGAGGAAGCCGGCTTTCACCGGCAGGCGTGGTGCCAAATGCCCGTTATTATTAGCGGACACGAAAACCAGGCCATTACTCACAGTATAACGGTCGGTAGCGCAGTGACCGTTCAGGGGTTCATCTCTTGCCATAAGGCAAAGAACGGCCTGAGCAAAATGGTTCTGCATGCCGAGCAGATTGAATTGATAGATTCTGGAGACTAGCCATATGGCACGTTATTTCCGTCGTCGCAAGTTCTGCCGTTTCACCGCGGAAGGCGTTCAAGAGATCGACTATAAAGATATCGCTACGCTGAAAAACTACATCACCGAAAGCGGTAAGATTGTCCCAAGCCGTATCACCGGTACCCGTGCAAAATACCAGCGTCAGCTGGCTCGCGCTATCAAACGCGCTCGCTACCTGTCCCTGCTGCCGTACACTGATCGTCATCAGTAATCGGTCACGGTCCATTAATACGACTTTGAGAGGATAAGGTAATGCAAGTTATTCTGCTTGATAAAGTAGCAAACCTGGGTAGCCTGGGTGATCAGGTTAACGTTAAAGCGGGCTATGCTCGTAACTTCCTGGTACCACAGGGTAAAGCTGTTCCTGCTACCAAGAAAAACGTTGAATTTTTCGAAGCGCGTCGCGCTGAACTGGAAGCCAAACTGGCTGACGTTCTGGCCGCTGCTGAAGCTCGTGCTGAGAAAATCAATGCACTGGAAACCGTAACCATCGCGTCTAAAGCTGGCGACGAAGGTAAACTGTTCGGTTCCATCGGTACTCGCGACATCGCTGACGCTGTAACTGCAGCTGGCGTTGACGTTGCTAAGAGCGAAGTTCGTCTGCCGAACGGCGTTCTGCGTACCACTGGTGAGCACGAAGTGAGCTTCCAGGTTCACAGCGAAGTGTTTGCTAAGCTGACTGTAAACGTAGTTGCAGAATAAGTTTTTATTCTGATGACCGCGTAAAAGCGCCGGCCTTGTGCCGGCGTTTTGCTTTTCTACCCTCCTGTTTTTCGCTCTGGCTATTCTTTGTCCTTTTCGGGATAATCATAAAAATAAAACATTATTTCAAAGTGGTGATGGAATGGAACCAACGCACCAACCTCTGTTCGCGCGTAAAAATGTTGTCTACCTGGGCGCAGCCTTCTGTTGCCTGTTGTGGGGGAGCGCTTATCCAGCGATAAAAAGCGGATACGAGATCTTCCAGATTGCCACGGATGATATTCCGTCAAAAATTGTCTTTGCCGGATATCGTTTCCTGTTTGCGGGATTATTGCTGTTGCTGCTGGCGATGGTGCAACGTAAACCAATTGGCAGGTTAAGCCCACGTCAGTTTGGCCAGCTTACGCTGCTTGGGTTGACGCAAACCTCGCTGCAATACATTTTCTTTTATATCGGTCTGGCATTCACGACAGGTGTAAAGGGGTCAATCATGAACGCTACCGGTACATTCTTTAGCGTGCTTCTGGCCCATTTTATCTATCAAAACGACAAACTAAGCTACAACAAAGCGCTGGGTTGTATTCTGGGTTTTACCGGCGTGATGGTGGTGAACTTCAACAGCGGAATGGATTTTAGTTTCAGCCTGTTAGGGGACGGTTCAGTCGTGATGGCGGCCTTTATTCTCTCTGCGGCCACGCTGTACGGTAAGCGCATTTCTCAGACGGTAGACCCAACGGTCATGACAGGTTACCAACTGGGGATGGGCGGTCTGGCGTTGGTTATTGGCGGCTATGCTTTTGGCGGGACACTGACCGTACATGGATCTGCTTCAGTGGCTATTCTGGGTTACCTGACGTTGCTTTCATCGGTGGCCTTCGCGTTGTGGAGCATTTTGCTCAAGTACAACCGCGTAGGAATGATCGCGCCGTTTAACTTCCTGATCCCGGTTTCAGGGGCGGTGCTGTCGTCAATTTTCCTCGGTGAGAACATTCTCGAATGGAAATATGCGGTGGCGCTGGTGCTGGTCTGTTCGGGGATTTGGTGGGTGAATAAGGTGAAGCGGTAACGCCTGATGGCGCTACTGCTTCTCAGGCCTACAATTGCGGGGGGCGTAAGCCGGGTAAGGCGAAGCCGCCACCCGGCAATCAGTACATTTAACTAACGGGCGCGAATAAAGCTGCCGTTGGGCTGGCGGGTAAACAACACCTGCTGACCATTTCCGCTATCAATGGTTAACCCGGTCACCACCCCGTTAGCATTCTGCCTGATTTGGATCATCTGGCCGTCTTTCAAATTGCTCAGTGGCTTTCCGGCACCTTCCACTTGCGCCATTGCGTACACATCTGTTGGCGGAAGGTTATGGTCCCGGAAGACCTGCGCCAGCGTTTTCCCTGAGTCTACGCGGTAGGTACGCCACTGCTGCTCAATACCACTATTCTGCTGAAAGGGCTGTGTCTGAGACTGTGATTGCTGGCTCTGTGGCTGTGTATCGGGATCGCCTTCCTGGATGGGTTCCGGCGCAACGGGAGCCACCTGGCCGGGATCATTTTGTGGTGCGACCAACTGTGCCTGAAGCTGTGCTTCAGTTGGCGGCTGGGACTGCGACTGCAAATCCAGCTGTGCATTACGCGTGACCACCGGGGTATCGTTGGTGTCATTGGAAGGGAGCAGGAAACCTATCACCAGCACGATGGCAGCAGCAATAATGCCACGGCGATGCATAGGCGGTAGCGGGTCCATAATGCGAAAATTGTCCGGTGCATGCCAGATTTTCGCCAGGGTTGGTTTTAATTCAAAGCGCCCGGGCATGGCTTTCCTCCTGCTCCGCGTCTCGTTCCTCTGTCATAGAGTATAGATCGCTAACTCTATGATACTTGTTCAGGTACCCGCTTTCGTGACATTGATGCGGGCAATAGCATTGTTTCTTTTTCCTCGCGATTTGTCATCTGTTCCCGAGACAAAGTTTTACCGGATGCGGCATGGCTGATATGCTGCCCGCTACTTTACATCCGATGAAAGGAAATATGATGGCTACCCCGACTTTTGACACTATCGAAGCGCAAGCAAGCTACGGCATTGGTTTGCAGGTAGGACAGCAGCTGAGCGAATCCGGTCTGGAAGGGCTGTTGCCTGAAGCGCTGGTAGCGGGTATCGCTGATGCGCTGGAAGGTAAACACCCGGCAGTGCCTGTTGATGTTGTGCACCGTGCGCTGCGTGAAATTCACGAACGTGCTGATGCCGTACGTCGCGAGCGTTTCCAGGCTATGGCGGCTGATGGCGTCAAATATCTGGAAGAAAACCGTGAGAAAGAAGGTGTGAATAGCACTGAATCCGGTCTGCAGTTCCGTGTGTTGACTCAGGGTGAAGGTTCTATCCCGGCACGTACCGACCACGTACGCGTGCATTATACCGGTAAACTGATCGACGGTACCGTGTTTGACAGCTCTGTTGCGCGTGGTGAACCAGCTGAATTCCCGGTTAACGGCGTGATCCCTGGCTGGATTGAAGCACTGACCCTGATGCCGGTAGGTTCCAAATGGGAACTGACTATTCCTCAGGAACTGGCTTACGGTGAGCGTGGCGCTGGCGCGTCCATTCCTCCGTTCAGCACGCTGGTATTTGAAGTTGAGCTGCTTGAAATCCTGTAAGCAGTAATTTCTGTTCCCCCCGACGCAGGGGGGAGCAACAAAATAGCGTGAAAAGCTATTGTTATGCCGATGTCGATATTTTATCTTGCAAATGATGTTATTGCGTGTATTTTTGTGAACTGATTCTCGCTATCAGAGTGATATGACACTCACTTTAAACATAAAATTAACATTATATCTAAATCTTAGTATTCATCCCGCCGATTCTTACCTAATATCGATGAGTCCTGCCAACAGGATCGTCGTATCATAGACACACTAAAGGCCGTAGAGCCTGAACAACACAGACAGGTACAGGAAGAAAAAACATGGTAGATCAGGTAAAAGTCGATGCCGTTGAAGAGGCTTCGTCTGAACAGTCGCTACGGCGCAATCTTACAAACCGTCATATTCAACTTATTGCAATTGGTGGCGCTATTGGTACCGGCCTGTTTATGGGCTCTGGGAAAACCATCAGCCTCGCCGGGCCGTCGATCATTTTTGTCTATATGATCATCGGTTTTATGCTGTTTTTCGTGATGCGGGCAATGGGAGAATTGCTGCTCTCGAATCTCGAATACAAATCCTTTAGTGATTTCGCCTCCGACCTGCTCGGGCCCTGGGCCGGGTATTTTACCGGCTGGACCTACTGGTTCTGCTGGGTGGTTACCGGGATGGCAGATGTCGTTGCGATTACGGCGTATGCGCAATTCTGGTTCCCCGGACTGTCAGACTGGGTGGCATCGCTGGCGGTGATCATTCTGTTGCTGGCTCTTAACCTCGCCACGGTGAAAATGTTTGGTGAGATGGAGTTCTGGTTTGCGATGATCAAAATCGTCGCCATTGTCGGCCTGATTGTCGTCGGTCTGGTGATGGTACTGACGCACTTCCAGTCGCCAACCGGCGTTCAGGCTTCGTTTACTCATCTGTGGAATGACGGTGGATGGTTCCCGAAAGGTCTGAGTGGCTTCTTTGCGGGCTTCCAGATAGCAGTCTTCGCGTTTGTTGGTATTGAACTGGTGGGTACGACGGCTGCAGAAACTAAAGATCCGGAAAAGTCTCTGCCGCGCGCGATTAACTCGATTCCAATCCGTATCATCATGTTCTACGTTTTCGCGCTGATCGTGATTATGTCCGTGACGCCGTGGAGCTCGGTGGTTCCCACTAAGAGCCCATTCGTTGAACTGTTTGTGCTGGTAGGTCTGCCAGCGGCGGCGAGCCTGATTAACTTTGTGGTGCTGACATCAGCGGCCTCTTCCGCAAACAGCGGCGTGTTCTCTACCAGCCGTATGCTGTTTGGTCTGGCTCAGGAAGGTGTTGCGCCAAAAGCGTTTGCTAAGCTGTCTAAACGTGCGGTGCCGGCGAAAGGCTTGACCTTCTCCTGTATCTGCCTGTTGGGCGGCGTGGTAATGCTGTACGTGAATCCGAGCGTAATCGGTGCGTTCACCATGATCACCACCGTGTCGGCAATCCTGTTTATGTTTGTCTGGACCATCATTCTTTGCTCTTATCTGGTGTATCGCAAACAGCGTCCACACCTGCATGAGAAATCGATCTACAAGATGCCGTTAGGCAAGCTGATGTGCTGGGTATGTATGGCGTTCTTCGTCTTCGTACTGGTGCTGCTGACGCTGGAAGAGGATACCCGTCAGGCGCTGATCGTCACGCCGCTGTGGTTTATCGCGCTGGGTCTGGGCTGGTTGTTTATCGGTAAGAAACGTATGGCAGGTACGCGTTAATCGCTAAGCAGTGAGATGTAGGCCGGATAAGGCGTTTATGCCGTCGGGATTGCCTGATGCGCTGCGCTTATCAGGCCTACGTTCAAGGTCGTTGTAGGCCCGGTAAGGCGAAGCCGCCACCGGGCAAAAGGTTACTCCCCGGCTAACGCACGCGGGAACAACACATTGTTTTCCAGGCTGATGTGTTCCATCAGGTCGTCGATCATCTCGTTAATGCCGTTATACATTGCTTTCCATGTGGTGCAGGCTTCTGGCGGCGGCGTTACGTTGTTGGTGATGTGCTTGATCACTTCTACCAGTTCGCCGGCCTCGTCATGTTCGCTTTCCATCACGCTGATTGGTCCCATCGCCTGACTCCCCATTCCCTGTTTGATCATTGGGAACAGAATTTGCTCTTCTTTCATCATGTGGCTTGACAGCTCTTCATGCAGCATCGTCAGGTTCTTCGCCAGACCACGCGGTACGCTCGGCTTGTCGGCATGTACACGTTCAACTTTAGTGGCCTGCAGGATCAGCTCCGGCAGCTGTTCGCGGTGGCGGTCATGATAACGAATGACGATATGGTCGATGATTTCTGCCAGTGCCACGGTGCGCCAGTCTTTTTCCAGCGGCTGCTCAGCCAACTGAGCGAGCTGCGCTTCGATAGCTTCCACATCCAGCTCTTTACGTGCGGCAGCGCGTGCCAGCGTTTGCTTACCGCCGCAGCAGTAATCCATATCGTATTTACGAAACAGTGCCGACGCGCGAGGAATAGAGAGCGCCAGTTCACCTAAAGGTTGATCGCGATAAGACATAGCCGTTACCTCATTCTCAATAATATAAGATGTATTTTAAATGCAACTTATGAGGAAGGATATAACCCTTTCGAGGCAGAGGATTTTGTGATGACTGTCACGAAAAATTCTTGTCTCTTTAACATGCTGAATCTTATTGAAAAGGGGTAACGCGGTGAAAAAAGCTACGCCGCAAGATTAAATAAGCCGACGCTGCTGCCGATAGTTAGACCTCAGACAATACCTGCATAATTAAAAGGCAACAGATGTTCAAACGAATCAAAGTGATAACCTTACTTATCACCGTGTTACTCGCCCTGGGCGCGATGCAGCTCATTTCCGCAGGCGTTTTTATTGGCGCGCTTAAAAACGACAAGGAAAACTTTAACGTTTCTCAACTTTCCAGCCAGAACGTGGCGGAGTTTACCGATGCATGGATTAGCCTGAACCAGGCTCGTGTCACGCTCAATCGGGGCATGCTGCGTTTGCAAGGGACGATGGCGAGCGAAATTAATGGCGGACAGTTGACGGAGTTAGTGAACACGGCGAATCGCCTGCTGGCAGACGCAAAAGAGCATTACGATAAATACTACGCGCTGCCGGAAACGCCGGGTCTGGATGAAAGTCTGGCAGACCGACTGGAAGAACAGTACGGTATCTATTCTACTGCGCTTGCAAAAATGAACGCGCTGCTGGCTGAAGGCAAACTGGAAGACATGTTCAAACAGAATGCCGAGCAAAAGCAGACAGCCATGCAGGAGGTTTATCAGGAGTGGCGTGCCGCACAAGCCGCACTGGCGAATGAGGGAGTACGGGATAACGAAAATGATTACCAGAAAATTATCTGGTTGTTGTCCGCCGTACTGTTGATTGTGTTGACCGTCATTATCGTCAGTTGGATTGCCATGCAGCGTGTCCTGCTGAAACCACTCCACGAAGTGATGGGACATATTCGCCATATCGCTTCAGGTGATCTGACCCACACTATTACCGCCGATGGCAGTAACGAAATGGCGCTATTGGCACAGAACGTCCGTGATATGCAGCAGGCGCTGGCTAATACGGTTAGCGTGGTACGTGACGGTGCGGATACTATCTATACCGGTGCGGGTGAAATTGCCGCAGGCAGTAACGATCTCTCTTCGCGTACTGAACAGCAGGCTGCTTCTCTGGAAGAAACGGCTGCCAGTATGGAACAGCTCACGGCCACCGTAAAACAGAATGCGGACAATGCGCGACAGGCGACCAGCCTTGCAAAAAATGCCTCGCAGACGGCGCAGAAAGGCGGAACCGTGGTCGACGGCGTGGTGCGTACGATGGATGAAATCGCCACCAGTTCCAGCAAAATTGCGCAAATTACCACGGTTATCGACGGTATTGCTTTCCAGACGAATATTCTGGCATTGAATGCGGCGGTAGAAGCGGCGCGTGCGGGTGAACAGGGGCGCGGTTTTGCCGTGGTGGCAGGTGAAGTGCGCACGCTGGCGCAGCGTAGCGCTCAAGCGGCGAAAGAGATTAAGGCGCTGATTGATGACTCAGGGAATCGGGTCAATGCCGGTACGGCACTGGTGCATGAAGCGGGTGAGACGATGGCGGAAATTGTCAGTGCCGTCACTCAGGTTACCGATATTATGAGCGAAATTGCGTCGGCGTCCGATGAGCAGAGTCGGGGTATCGATCAAGTCGGGCAGGCCGTTGCCGAAATGGATCGTGTGACACAGCAAAACGCCTCGCTGGTGGAAGAGTCTGCCTCTGCAGCTGCCGCGCTCGAAGAGCAGGCGGCCAGACTGAATCAGACGGTGGCGGTGTTTAAAGTGTCGCGCCGGACGGCGGCGTAAACGCCTTATCCGGCCTACATGAGATCGTACAGTCCTTGTAGGCCTGATAAGCGCAGCGCCATCAGGCATCCCCTGAAACCGGCACTACCGCCGGTTTCTGCGGTTTTGACCGCACCGCAATTACCACGCCTATTACCAGCAGCGCAATACCGCTTAGCGTCAGCAATGGCGGCATCTCCTGACGCAGCATAAAGGTGTATAACAGACCCGCCAGTGTTTCAAAGACAATCAGCGGTCCGAGGATCACCGTCGGCAACTTCTGACTGGCGACGTTCCAGCACAGTGCGCCAACCCACGAGCACAATATCGCAATGGCGATCATCAGGCCGATAAACACGTCCGGTCGCGGGCCAAAGGGCAGCGAGAATTCCGGTGTTTGTCCACGCAGCCACAGGCAGGCTGCGATGTACCCCAGCAGCGAAACCGGAAGCGTCACCAGCGCCTGAGCTGTTGCCCACATCATTGGATGCTTATCCGGGTTTTCCCGCAGCCAGCGGGCATTGCGTAGCGCGTACCAGGCCCAGCACACCACGGAGATCAGCGCCAGAGCGATGCCTGAACCATATCGCCAGCCGCTAAAATCAGGCAACCCCTGACTGAGCTCAGAGATATTCACGCACAGCAGGCCCATGCCGATCAGTACCAGCGCAGGAGCCAGGCGCCACCACGATAATTTGCCGTCGCGTTGGCTATAAAGCAGGTTGGCGAAGACCGGGATCACGACCGGTAATGTGCCGATGATCATGGTTGAAACCGGCGCGCCGGTGCGCTGAATGGCGCTGGCCAGACAAACGTAATAAATCAGGTTGCCCATCAGGGTTAACGCCAGCGCCGTTATCCAGTCTTTACGCGTCAACTGACGCAGACGCCCGCGACCCAGCCAGGCCAACGGTAGTGCGATTAGCCCCAATGCCAGATAACGCCCCATCGACTGTAATACCGCCGGGTATTCCGGTACGAGCAAGGGGCCGACAAAAATTAATCCCCACATCAGCCCGGCCAGCAGGGCATACAACACACCGCTAATCATTTTTGACATCCACATCATTAAACATAGCGCTGAGTGTAGGCAGGGAAAACATCACTGTATTGTATGAGATTGCGCATTAGCGCGAATAAACCTGCTTCTGATAGCGTACCGGCGTAATGCCATAGCGATGGGTAAAGGCGCGGGTGAGGTGCGATTGGTCGGTCAGTCCGGTGGCGGCGGCCACATCTGCGGCAGGCATACCGTAGGTCAGAAAACCTTTGGCTCGCCACAGGCGGATCGCCATCAGCATCTGATGCGGTGTGACGTGAAAATGAGACTTGAACTGGCGCTGAAAATGCCAGGGACTGAGTGACGCCACGCGAGCCAGCTCATCGAGTGTCACAGGGTTCATGTAGTTATCGTGCAGGTATTCACGCACGCGTTCGAAGCGATGTGCCCCCTCCGGTAATACCGGTGCATGGCGAGCCAGCGGCTGGAATGTATCGATCAGATCGAGCAGCAATCCCTTTTGCGCCAGCGGATCTTCGGTGTTCCACAGACCGTGGATCAATGAACAAATCTGATGCGAGCGCAGCGGATCGTGACGGGTAACGTCATGGAACCACCAGTGACGAACGCCGGTGACCTCTTCCAGAAGATCGGGCTCAAGGTAGATCATCCGGTAGCGCCAGCCGTCGGCGGTTTCAGCTTCACCGGTGTGCAGTTCATCGGGGTTCATGGTGACAACGGAGTGGGCAGGCGCTACATATTGCGTGCCACGGTAGCGAAAACGCTCGGCACCGGCTTCAATCGCGCCAATGCCGAAAGCTTCATGGGTGTGCGGCTCAAACGCATAACGGGAGATGTGCGCATGATACAGTTCAACGCCTGGCACCTGCGCCAGATGGCGAAAGCGGGCGCTGTCTTTCTCATCACAAAACTGCTCAGGTACACCTTGCACGTTATCTCTCCCCACGCATCATCTTGTCATTATCAGAGAGGATGCGTGAGGATGCCACCACAATTAACCGATTTTTAACACTTACACGATACCTTTGACGCTGTCCGCCAACGAGGTGGTTGGGCGGCCAATCAGTTTGCTCAGCGTATGGCTGTCGTCAAAGAGCCCGCCTTTGGAGGCACCGACGTCAGAATCGGCCAGCATGTCCGCCAGTCCGGCAGGCAGACCAAAACCTTTTAGCGCGGCGGCAAAATCGGCTTCACTCAGGTTCTGATACACCACCTTTTTACCACTCTGTTTGGCCAGCTCAGCGGCCAGTTGGCTCAGCGTCCAGCCCTCATCGCCTGCCAGTTCGTAGATTTTACCAGCGTGACCGTCTTCGCTGATAACGCGCGCGGCGGCTGCGGCATAGTCGGCGCGGGTCGCTGAGGCGATTTTGCCTTCTCCTGCAGCCCCAATAAACACGCCGTGCTCCAGTGCCGCTGGCGCACTCGCCAGATAGTTTTCGGTGTACCAGCCGTTACGTAACAACGCGTAGGCAATGCCGGAGTCTGCCAGCATCTTCTCGGTTGCCACATGCTCATCAGCCAGCCCCAGCGGGGAGGTGTTGGCGTGAAGCAGGCTGGTATAGGCGATAAATTTCACGTGGGCAGCTTTCGCCGCGTTAATCACGTTGCGATGCTGCGGAGTACGTTGTCCGACTTCGCTCGACGAGATCAGAAGCAGCTTGTCGATACCCTGCAAAGCCGTCGTAAAGGCGGCTTCGTCGGTGTAATCCGCCTGGCGAACGATGATGCCTTGCTGACTCAGTGCTGCCGCTTTAGCAGGGTTGCGTACAATCGCCACTATCTGGCTGGCAGGTACGGTTTTCAACAGGCTTTCAATAACGTGTTGGCCCAGTTGGCCAGTGGCGCCGGTAATCGCAATCATGGGGAACTCCTTGGTATTGGTCTTGTGTTTAAACACGCTAACACCTAAACTTACTTTTAGTAAGTACGTACAAAAAGGTAAGTATAGAGATGACAGCTTCGACGCTTTCTCAACAATTGCGCGACGGCAATTTGTTTGCCGAGCAGTGTCCCTCTCGCGAGGTGTTAAAACACGTCACCAGTCGCTGGGGCGTATTGATTCTGGTGGCGCTGCGTGACGGTACGCACCGGTTCAGCGATTTACGTCGCAAAATGGGCGGCGTCAGCGAAAAGATGCTGGCGCAATCACTGCAGGCGCTGGAGCAGGACGGGTTTATCAACCGGGTATCGTATCCGGTCGTCCCGCCGCATGTGGAGTATAGCCTGACCCCGTTGGGTGAGCAGGTGAGCGATAAAGTTGCGGCACTGGCCGACTGGATTGAAATGAATTTACCGCAGGTTTTGGCGCAGCGGGACGAGCGGGCGGCGTGATGGGTAGGCGGCGTATTTTGTAGGCCGGATAAGACGCTATTGCGTCGCATCCGGCACGAAAATTACTTACTCAAATCCAACTGATAAATCGCAAAGCCGATATCGTCGGTGGCGACTTTCTTCAGCGGATACTGCCCGTTGTCTTTGATAAACGCCGCGGCCTTATCGGACGGTGACGTTTCAAATCGAATATCCAGTTTCTTATCGCTGTGAATCGGTGCCAGACGCCAGTTGTTATCTGCCGCCGGGTGGATTTCACCGGCGCTCTTCGTTTGAGCGCTTATCCATGCAGCCAGCACCGCGCGGTTTTCATCCGGCGACGCAAAGGCGATGTGGCTGTCTCCGGTTCCGGCGAACTTACCACCATAGGCACGATAGTTGTTGGTTGCGACGAGGAAGGTTGCATCAGGATCGATAGGTTTGCCGTTAAAGGTCAGGTTTTTAATACGTTCCGCTTGCGGGTTTATGGTCTGGCACTCGCCGTCGTAACGGGCCGGCTGTGAAACATCAATCTGATAATCCACGCCGTCAATGACGTCAAAGTTATAGGTACGGAACCCATCCCAGTTAATCAGCGACTGCGGCTTGTTGCTGTGAACATCTATCTGATTAAACTGGCCGGCGGAACATTCCAGCCACTCTTTAACCTCTTTACCGCTGGCTTTTACGACCACCAGGGTGTTGGGATAGAGATACAAATCAGCGGCATTACGGAAGGTTAGCTGGCCTTTTTCGACTTCCACAAAGCTTGCCGGATCGTTCTTGCGTCCACCGACCTTAAACGGCGCGGCGGCGGAAAGTACCGGCAATTTTGCCAGGTCCGGATCGCCCTGAATAAAGTGTTCCACATAGGCTTTCTGGGCGTTATTCACCACCTGTACGGTGGGGTCATCCTGTACCAGCGCCAGGTAGCTGTACATATTGTCGGCGGATTTACCGATCGGTTTGCTGACAAACTCACGGGTGGCGTCATGATCGGCTTTCAGGATCTCAACGATTTTTTTGTCTTCAGCTGCCAGTGATTTTTTCGCCGCGGCGTCATAAATGGGGCGTGCCTCGGCTTTCGCCTGGCTGACCTGCCATTTACCGCTATCGTTATTCAGTACCAAATCTACCACGCCCAGGTGATCGCCCCACATGCCCGGCATGACTGCAGGTATGCCATTGAGCGTGCCTTTCGCGATATCAGCTCCTTTGATGTTGGCAAAATCTTTCCCCGGGAAGACGGCATGAGCATGGCCAAACATAATGGCGTCCACGCCCGGCACTTCGCTGAGGTAATAAACGGAGTTTTCCGCCATGGTCTGATACGGGTCGGCAGAAAGACCGGAGTGAGCAATCACTACTACTACATCCGCGCCTTTTTCCCGCATCTGCGGAATATATTTACGTGCGGTTTCGGTGATGTCGTTCACGGTCACTTTACCGCTGAGGTTGGCTTTATCCCAGGTCATGATCTGTGGGGGCACAAAGCCGATGTAACCTATCTTCAGCGTCTGCTTATTCCCCTCTTTGTCGACGACGTCAGTGTCTTTAATCAGATAAGGGGTGAACAGCGGCTTTTGGGTTTTAACATCGATAATATTGGCGTTAACGTAGGGGAATTTCGCGCCAGCGAGGGCATTGTGCAGATAGTCGAGGCCGTAGTTAAATTCATGATTACCAAGGTTGCCGACTGCGTAGTCCAGCGTGTTGAGCGCCTTATATACCGGATGTGTTTCACCCGCTTTAAGCCCTTTGGCAGCCATGTAATCCCCAAGCGGGCTGCCCTGAATCAGATCGCCGTTATCAACCAGCACGCTGTTTTTGACTTCGCTGCGTGCTGCATTAATCAGACTCGCCGTCCTCACCAGGCCGAATTTTTCAGTCGCCGTATCTTTGTAATAATCGAAATCCATCATATTGCTATGCAAATCAGTGGTTTCCATTATGCGCAGATCGACGGTCGCGGCATTCACGCTGGCTGCAATCAGCGTGGCGAGAAGCGTTGCACTAAACTTAATCATCAGGGGCATCCTTTTAAGATCTAAGCCACAAAAGAAAATGTATATAAATCTTCTTGCTTACAGAACTGTGAATCATGACATGAATATAGCGTTTAAAACCGCAGACGCTATCACAGTTGGCGGATCCCTTGACGATCGGGTATAAGTAAAACAACGAGTTAACACCACTGACAGAAACGAGGTGGAGAATGCTAGAACATGTATGCCAGCTTGCACGGAACGCGGGCGATGCCATTATGCAGGTCTACGATGGACGCAAACCGATGGAGATTACCAGCAAGCAGGATGATTCTCCGGTCACGGCGGCGGATATTGCCGCGCACACGGTGATCCTCGAAGGATTACTGGCACTAACGCCGGATATTCCGGTTCTGTCTGAAGAGGCACCCCCTGGCTGGGATGTTCGTCAACACTGGCAGCGCTACTGGTTGGTCGATCCGCTGGATGGAACCAAAGAGTTCATTAAGCGTAACGGTGAATTTACCGTTAACATTGCGCTTATCGAGAAGGGAAAGCCGGTGCTGGGCGTGGTGTATGCCCCTGTGATGAAAGTGATGTACAGCGCGGAACATGGCAAAGCGTGGAAAGAAGAGTGTGGTGTACGCAAACAAATTCAGGTTCGTGATGCTCGTCCACCGCTGGTGGTGATTAGCCGTTCGCACGCGGACAATGAGCTAAAAGAGTATCTGCAACAGTTAGGCGAACATCAGACCACGTCGATTGGCTCGTCGCTGAAGTTCTGTCTGGTTGCCGAAGGGCAGGCGCAACTGTATCCGCGTTTTGGACCCACAAACGTGTGGGACACCGCAGCAGGCCACGCGGTTGCAGCCGCTGCCGGGGCTCACGTTCACGACTGGCAGGGAAAACCCCTGGATTACACACCGCGTGAATCGTTCCTTAACCCCGGCTTCCGCGTCTCTATTTACTGAGCAATTTGTGCAGCAGGGCGATAACCTGCTGCACCTCATCCTGCGTTAGCGCACCATCTTTTGCCCACTGTACGCGTCCGTCCTTGTCGAGAACGACAATAGCGGAGCTCTCTTCATCCAGTTGCCAGGCTTTACGCGCAATACCCTCGCTGTCGACAATAAATTGTGACCACGGGTAGAGCTTCTTATTACTCTCCAGGCTGCTGCGCACGAATATGCCCGAACCAGGAATGGCATCATCCGTGTTGACGATGGTGGTGGTCTGGTATTTATCATGCGGCAGATTTGCCGCTTTGATGGCTTCAATCAGTGTCGCATTTTTCTCTTTGGCGGAGGTACGTCCGGCGATGTGTTGCACAATGCGGACTTTCCCTGGCAGTTGCGCGCTATTCCAGTTTTTGTAGCTAAACTTATCATTATCGAGAATCAGTTCGCCGCGATCGGCAATGCCCACCGGCGGTACACGTTGGTTGGTTTCAAACTTATGCGCGGAGGCAATCATCGGCAGCAGCAGGCACGACAGGGCCAGCAGTTTTTGTAAGGTCATGGGTTTTCCTTCTTTCTTTATTTTGCAGGTGATCCGACCACTTGGGCCTGGAATTTAATCATATGTGCGAATGATGCTTTTTCCCGCAAGCGCGATGCCAGTTTGCGGACGGGCGCACAAATCCTGCGAAAAATGAAGGCTTATACTGAAGACAGCGAAGCGTTGAAAAGATAATTCTGAATAATTGTAACCTGAAGGTAAATAAACTTATACACGCTGGAAACATGGTTCAGATAGTCTATAGTCATAAGGCATTAAAATTTGCGCCTGAGGATTGTCGGACCGATTGTGGTACCGCAAAGGCGTAACGCTCAGCAGGAGATACAATGAAAATTTTCCAACGATACAACCCGCTGCAGGTGGCGAAGTACGTGAAGATCCTGTTTCGTGGACGGTTATATATCAAGGATGTAGGCGCTTTTGAGTTTGATAAGGGTAAGATTCTTATCCCAAAAGTGAAGGACAAACTGCATTTTTCTGTTATGTCCGAAGTTAACCGTCAGGTTTTGCGTCTGCAGACAGAGATGGCTTAACCAAAGTGCTATGCAGTAGTTAAAAAAACGGCTCCTGATGGGAGCCGTTGATGTTTCTGGCGGGATTACGCCCTGGTCTCTTCTTTTGCATCCGGCAGTTTCGGTACCAGGACGCTCGGTTTACTGTCCAGACGTGTTACCAGCAGCTGATCGATCTTGTAGTTATCGATATCCACCACTTCAAATTTGTAGCCTGAGAACTTCACTGAATCGGTGCGTTTCGGGATTTTACGCAGCATGAACATCATGAAACCGCCGATGGTTTCATAGTTACCGGACTGCGGGAACTCGTCGATATCCAGCACACGCATCACGTCATCAATCGGCGTACCGCCGTCAATCAGCCATGAATTCTCATCACGCGCGACGATCTGTTCTTCCAGACCCTGGCCGACTAAGTCACCCATCAGCGTCGTCATTACGTCATTAAGCGTAATAATCCCCACTACCAGTGCATACTCGTTCATGATGACGGCAAAGTCTTCGCCTGCGGTTTTGAAGCTTTCCAGCGCTTCTGAGAGCGTCAGCGTATCCGGCACAATCAGCGTGTTGCGGATCTGCACACCGCTATTCAGCGCCATGCTTTGGTTTGCCAGTACGCGATTAAGCAAGTCTTTGGAATCCACATAGCCAATGATGTGGTCGATATCTTCATTACAGACCAGAAACTTGGAATGCGGATGTTCCGCCACCTTGTTCTTCAGGCTCTGTTCGTCTTCGTGCAGATCAAACCAGATAACGTTTTCGCGCGAGGTCATTGAAGACGGCACGGTACGGGATTCCAGTTCAAATACGTTTTCGATCAGCTCATGTTCCTGCTTGCGCAGAACCCCTGCCAATGCGCCGGCTTCCACTACGGCGTAGATATCGTCCGAAGTGATGTCATCTTTACGCACCATCGGGATCTTAAACAGACGGAAAATGTTATTTGCCAGACCATTAAAGAACCATACCAGCGGGCGGAACACGAGCAGACAGAAGCGCATCGGGTTGATGATACGCAAAGCCACAGCTTCTGGCGCAATCATACCGATGCGTTTCGGGGTTAAATCCGCGAACAGGATGAACAGGCCAGTCACCAGGGAGAACGACAGAATAAAGCTCAATTGTTCGGACAGCTCTGGGGCAAAGTATTTCGAGAACAGACCGTTAAATGCCGGTGAAAACGCTGCATCACCGACGATACCGCCAAGAATAGCAACCGCATTAAGACCAATTTGCACGACGGTAAAGAACATGCCGGGGTTTTCCTGCATCTTCAAAACACGCTGTGCATTTACGTTGCCTTCATCGGCAAGCAACTTAAGTTTTATTTTGCGTGATGCGGCGAGCGAGATCTCGGATATCGAGAAAAACGCACTCACGGCGATCAGGCAGAGAATGACTAAAATACTGTTTAACATATCTTATCCAGCGTTACGCCAGATCCTCGGAAGGGAGAAGTTGGTACTCGTCGTCTTTCAAGTTGCAGGGGCGTTGGGGCCAGCGCTAGCGCTGTTCAAAACACCTATGGCGTTTTGTCCTGCAACCCGAAATCCATAAAGTATAAATCCAATGGAAAATTCATTGAAAACCTGCTCGTGGAGTTGAGCCGGTAAATTCAGACGCTAGTATAGCGTAAGGTACTGTAAAGCCGCCAGAGGTCACGTTAAGGGCGTGGAAATGCCCGATAAGCGCTGTGCTATCGGGCCGTTGCGGGTTAATTCTGCGGTGGCAGGCAAACGCCTATGCCGCCAATGCCACAGTATCCATAAGGGTTTTTATGCAGATACTGCTGATGATCGTCCTCGGCGTAGTAGAACGGGGTCGCCGTGCTGATTTCCGTCGTAATCTTGCGTTCGTCGCCCGCGGCGGTCATTGCCGCCTGAAAGCGTTCAAGGCTGGCCTGCGCGGCTGCGCTTTGCTCCGGGGTTAATGGATAAATCGCGGAACGGTACTGCGTACCCTGGTCGTTCCCCTGACGCATACCCTGCGCCGGGTCATGATTTTCCCAGAACACCTGCAGCAGTTGTTCGTAGCTGATAACATGCGGGTCATAGACGATGCGTACCGCTTCGGCATGGCCCGTATCACCAGAACACACTTCCCGATAGGTTGGGTTTGGGGTATAGCCACCGGTGTATCCGGCTGCTGTGCTGTATACCCCTGGTAGTGACCAGAATAAGCGCTCCACGCCCCAGAAACATCCCATGGCGAAGAGGGCTATCTCCATGCCGTCGGGCACGTTGGTCATCGAATGCTGATTAACCGCATGCAACGTTGCTACCGGCATCGGGGTATTGCGTCCAGGTAGCGCATCTGCTTGAGTAACAAGATGCTTTCTATCAAATAAACTCATGGCCGTTCTCCCGAAATCAGTCATTTGGGTTAAGGTTGTAACGAGACGCGTCTTTGCCCACAATAAATAGTGTGAATGCGTCTAGAGTTAAACATAAGAAATATTTGGGTTGTCGTCTGTTTTTCAACTCTTATTGTTGATTTTTTGTTAAGCCGAGGAACGGCATAGTATTTTTTTCCAGGGGTGGGAAAAAAGGATATTCAGGAGAAAATGTGCCACATATCCGTCAGTTATGTTGGGTGGGATTACTGTGCTTAAGTGGCTCCGCCACCGCTGCGAATGTTCGCTTACAGGTCGAAGGATTATCAGGACCGCTGGAGAAAAACGTCCGTGCGCAGCTGTCCACGATTCAGAGTGACGAAGTCACACCAGACCGGCGTTTTCGTGCGCGCGTTGATGATGCTATCCGCGAAGGGCTAAAAGCGCTGGGCTACTTTGAGCCGACCATTGATTTTGAGTTACGTCCACCACCGGCGAAAGGACGTCAGGTGCTGATTGCTAAAGTGACGCCTGGCGAACCGGTACTGATCGGCGGGACAGAGGTGGTTTTACGCGGTGGCGCACGTACGGACAAAGATTACCTGGACCTGCTGAAGACGCGTCCGGCCATTGGCACCGTGCTGAATCAAGGCGATTATGACAGCTTCAAAAAGTCGCTCACCAGTGTGGCGTTGCGTAAAGGTTATTTCGACAGCGAATTTAATAAAAGTCAGCTCGGAATTGCACTCGATCGCCGCCAGGCATTCTGGGATATTGATTACAATAGCGGAGAGCGCTACCGCTTTGGCCATGTCACTTTTGAAGGTTCGCAAATTCGCGATGAGTACCTGCAAAACCTGGTGCCGTTCAAAGAGGGTAAAGAGTACGAGTCGAAAGATCTGGCTGAGCTAAACCGTCGCCTTTCGGCAACCGGATGGTTTAATTCCGTGGTGGTGGCGCCTGAATTTGATAAAGCCCGTGAAACTAAAGTACTGCCGCTAAAAGGCGTGGTCTCGCCGCGAACCGAAAATACCATCGAAACCGGGGCCGGCTACTCGACTGACGTTGGGCCGCGGTTGAAAACCTCGTGGAAAAAGCCGTGGATGAACTCCTACGGCCATAGCCTGACCACCAGTGCCAGTATTTCTGCGCCAGAGCAGGTCCTTGATTTCAGCTATAAAATGCCGTTGCTAAAGAACCCGCTGGAGCAGTATTACCTGGTGCAGGGGGGTTTTAAGCGTACCGATTTAAACGACACCGAACAGGACTCTACCACGCTCGCGGTCTCCCGCTACTGGGATCTGTCGAGTGGCTGGCAGCGTGCAATCAACCTGCGCTGGAGCCTCGACCACTTTACCCAGGGTGACGTCACCAACACGACGATGCTGCTCTATCCGGGCGTGATGATTAGCCGGACGCGCTCGCGCGGCGGCCTGATGCCTGTCTGGGGTGATTCCCAGCGCTATTCCATTGACTATTCCAATACGGCCTGGGGTTCAGACGTTGATTTCTCCGTCTTCCAGGCGCAGAACGTCTGGATCCGTACACTGTACGACAAGCACCGTTTTGTGATGCGCGGTAACCTCGGCTGGATTGAAACCGGTGACTTCGACAAAGTCCCGCCGGATCTGCGTTTCTTCGCCGGGGGCGACCGCAGTATTCGTGGCTATAAATACAAATCTATTTCGCCGGAAGGCAGCGACGGCAAGCTGAAAGGGGCCTCGAAGCTGGCGACCGGTTCGCTGGAATATCAATACAACGTGACCGGGAAATGGTGGGGCGCGATGTTTGTCGATAGCGGTGAAGCGGTCAGCGATATCCGCAGAAGCGATTTCAAAACCGGTGCCGGGGTCGGTGTACGCTGGCAGTCGCCGGTGGGGCCTATCAAGCTCGACTTTGCCGTCCCTGTAGGCGACAAAGATGAACATGGTTTACAGTTTTACATCGGTCTGGGGCCTGAATTATGAGTTTATGGAAGAAGATAAGCCTCGGGGTGCTGGTTTTTATCCTGCTGTTGTTAGGTACCGTCGCGTTCCTGGTGGGGACAACCTCCGGTCTGCATCTGGTCTTCAAGGCAGCTAATCGCTGGGTGCCTGGGCTGGAGATTGGCCAGGTTACCGGCGGCTGGCGGGATCTGTCGCTGAAAAATATCCGCTACGACCAGCCCGGTGTGGCGGTAAATGCCGGTGAAGTACATCTGGCGGTGGGACTCAACTGCCTGTGGAACAGCAGCCTGTGCGTCAACGATCTGTCGCTGAAAGATATCAACGTGGCGATCGACAGTAAAAAGATGCCGCCTTCCGCGCCGGTTGCAGAAGAAGAGAGCGGGCCGCTCAACCTTTCCACGCCTTATCCCATCACGCTTTCACACGTGGCGCTTAACAACATCAATATCAAAATTGATGACACCACGGTTTCCGTCCTGGATTTCACTTCCGGCCTCAACTGGCAGGAAAAAACGTTGACCCTGAAGCCAACGTCATTACAGGGGCTGCTGATCGCGCTGCCTAAAGTGGCAGATGTGGCGCAGGAAGAGGTTGTCGAACCGAAGATTCAACATCCGCAGCCGGACGAAAAACCGCTGGGTGAAACGCTAAAAGATCTGTTCTCAAAGCCGGTGCTGCCGGAAATGACCGATGTCCATCTGCCGCTGAATCTTAATATTGAAGAGTTTCGTGGCGAGCAGCTGCGTGTGACCGGGGATACAGATTTAACGGTACATAACATGCTGCTGAAAGTAAGCAGCATTGACGGCAACATGAAGCTTGATGTGCTGGATATCGACTCGAATCAGGGAACAGTAAAGGCCAGCGGCACGGCGCAACTCACCGACACATGGCCGGTTGATATTACATTAAACAGCACACTCAATATCGACCCGTTAAAAGGCGAAAAGGTGAAGCTGAAGGTCGGCGGCGCGCTGCGTGAACAGCTGGAGGTCGGCGTCAATCTTTCCGGTCCGGTTGATCTGGATCTGCGTGCGCAGACGCGCCTGGCGGAAGCGGGGTTACCGCTCAATCTGGAGGTGAACAGTAAACAGGTTTACTGGCCGTTCACCGGCGACAAGCAGTTCCAGGCTGATGATATCAAGCTCAAGCTGACCGGCAAAATGACCGACTACACGTTATCGATGCGCACCGCGGTGAAAGGGCAGGATATCCCTCCGGCCACCATTACGCTGGATGCCAAAGGTAACGAACAACAGATCAATCTCGACAAACTCAGCATTGCGGCGCTGGAAGGAAAAACCGAGCTGAAGGCGCTGGTGGACTGGCAGCAGGCCATTAGCTGGCGCGGAGAGTTAACGCTGGATGGCATCAATACGGCAAAAGAGATCCCTGATTGGCCGTCAAAACTGAATGGTCTGGTGAAAACCCGCGGCAGTCTGTATGGCGGAAGCTGGCAGATGGAGGTTCCGGAACTGAAGCTGACCGGGAATGTGAAACAGAATAAGGTCAATGTGAACGGCTCACTGAAGGGGAATAGCTACCTGCAGTGGACCATTCCAGGCCTACACCTGGAACTGGGGCGCAACAGCGCTGAGGTAAAAGGGGAACTGGGAGTTAAAGATCTCAATCTGGATGCGACGATTGATGCCCCGAGTCTGGATAACGCACTGCCGGGGTTAGGTGGTACGGCAAAAGGACTGATTAAAGTTCGCGGTACGGTCGAGGCACCGCAACTGCTGGCGGATATCACCGCCCGTGGTCTGCGCTGGCAGGAACTTTCCGTGGCTCAGGTGCGCGTCGAGGGCGATGTGAAATCAGCTGAGCAAATCGCCGGTAGCCTCAACGTGCGCGTAGAGCGGATTGTGCAACCTGACGTCAATATCGGGCTGGTCACTCTGAACGCCAAAGGCAGTGAAAAGCAGCATGAATTACAGCTACGCATTCAGGGGGAGCCGGTTTCCGGGCAACTGGATCTGGCCGGCAGCTTCGATCGCAAAGAACAGCGTTGGAAAGGGGCGTTGAGCAATACCCGCTTCCAGACGCCGGTCGGTCCGTGGTCGCTTAACCGTGCGATTGCGCTGGATTACCGTAACCAGGAGCAGAAAATCAGCATTGGGCCACACTGCTGGAATAACCCGAATGCGGAACTGTGCGTGCCACAAACGATTGATGCGGGCGCGGAAGGTCGCGCGGTGGTGAATCTGAACCGTTTCGATCTGGCGATGCTGAAACCGTTTATGCCGGATACAACCCAGGCCAGCGGCGTCTTCAGTGGCAAAGCCGATGTGAGCTGGGACACGACCAAAGAGGGGCTGCCGCAGGGACAGGTCACGCTAAGTGGGCGTAACGTGAAGGTCACCCAGAGCGTAAACGATGCTGCGTTACCGGTCGCGTTTGAGACGCTGAACCTGACCGCTGACCTGCACAACAACCGTGCTGAGCTGGGATGGCTGATTCGCCTGACCAATAACGGGCAGTTCGACGGACAGGTGCAGGTAACCGATCCGCAGGGACGACGTAATCTTGGCGGTAATGTGAATATCCGCAACTTCAATCTGGCGATGGTGAATCCCATCTTCTCCAGAGGCGAAAAAGCTGCGGGAATGATCAACGCCAACCTGCGTCTGGGCGGCGATGTGCAAAGTCCGCAGTTGCTTGGACAACTGCAGCTTAGCGGTCTGGATATCGACGGTAACTTTATGCCGTTTGACATGCAGCCAAGCCAGCTGGCTGTGAACTTCAACGGAACGCGTTCGACGTTGGCGGGCGAGGTGCGTACGCAGCAGGGGCAGATTAACCTCAGCGGTGATGCCGACTGGAGCCAGATAGATAACTGGCGGGCGCGTGTTGCAGCCAAAGGCAGTCGCGTGCGTATCACCGTGCCGCCGATGGTGCGTCTGGATGTCTCGCCGGATGTGGTCTTCGAAGCCACGCCGAGCCTGTTTACCCTTGATGGCAACGTGGATGTGCCGTGGGCGCGTATCGTGGTGCATGACCTGCCGGAAAGTGCGGTGGGGGTGTCCAGCGACATGGTGATGCTCAACGACAATCTGCAGCCAGAGAAGCCGCAAAGCGCGGGTATTCCGATCAACAGTAACCTGAACATTCATGTAGGCAACAACGTACGTATCGATGCCTTTGGTCTGAAAGCGCGTCTGACGGGCGATCTGAAAGTTGCACAGGATAAGCAGGGGCTGGGGTTGAACGGGCAGATCAATATCCCGAGCGGGCGTTTCCATGCCTATGGTCAGGATTTGATTGTGCGTAAGGGTGAGCTGTTATTCTCCGGTCCGCCGGATCAGCCGTTACTCAACATAGAAGCAATTCGTAACCCAGATGCCACCGAAGACGACGTGATCGCCGGTGTTCGCGTCACTGGTACTGCCGATGAACCGAAGGCGGAGATCTTCTCCGACCCGGCGATGTCGCAGCAAATGGCACTTTCCTATCTGCTACGCGGACAAGGACTCGATAGCGAACAGAGCGATAGTGCGGCGATGACATCAATGCTTATTGGCCTGGGGGTTGCACAAAGTGGTCAGGTTGTGGGTAAAATCGGGGAGACGTTTGGCGTAAGCAATCTGGCACTGGACACGCAAGGGGTGGGTGACTCCTCTCAGGTGGTTGTCAGCGGATACGTACTGCCAGGTCTGCAGGTGAAATATGGTGTGGGTATATTTGACTCTTTAGCGACACTCACGCTACGTTATCGTCTGATGCCTAAGCTATATCTGGAAGCAGTGTCTGGCGTAGATCAGGCACTTGATTTGCTCTATCAGTTCGAGTTTTAGCAATGCGAATATTTGTCTACGGCAGTTTACGAACCAAACAAGGCAACAGCCACTGGATGACCAATGCCCTGTTGCTGGGAAATTTCAGTATCGACAACTACCAGTTGTACAGCCTGGGCCACTATCCAGGCGCCGTTCCGGGAAATGGAACAGTACACGGGGAAGTTTATCGTATTGACAACGCCACGCTGGCAGAGCTTGACGCTCTGCGTACGCGAGGTGGTGAATATGCACGCCAGTTAATTCAGACGCCGTACGGAAGTGCATGGATGTACGTGTACCAACGTTCAGTCGAGGGATTAACGCTGATTGAAAGCGGTAACTGGTTAGACCGAGACCAGTACTGATATATCGCCTACGAGAATAAACAACGCCGCCTTCGGGCGGCGTTGTTTATTTAAGGCTTAAAACTCTACGCGCGCGCCGAGATTATAGCGACGGCCTTCCACCTGAGCGGATTCATTCCACGCGGTAGTCAGCTTCGGATCTTCATCCAACACGTTGTAGACGCCAGCCATCAACTGCGTGTGCTTATTGAGCTGATAACGTACGCCCACATCAACCATTGTGTAGTCATCGTATTTGTAATTATTGCCGCTGTTGCGGTTACTGCTGCGATAGTTCACTGTACTCCACACGTCGAGACTCTGTGTCGCCGCCCAGGTCAGCGACAGATTCGCCATATGACGCGGGTAGTCGTTCAGCGCGTAGCCTTTGTTGACGCCACTTTTCTGCTCGCTGTGGTTCCAGGTGTAGTTAGCGTTGGCTTTGAGGTCGGCGCTAATTTGCCAGTCGGCATTCAGCTCAATGCCGTATACGTCTGCCTCACTGACGTTAAAGTATTTACTGACGGAATCTGCTTTGTAGCCATTCACCGAGCACTGGTTTGTCGCCGTGGTTTCACAAATGGTTTGTTCAGCGATTTTGTCTTTGAACTGGGTATAGAAGACGGTGCTATCCAGCGCCAGCGCATCGCCCGTCCAGTAGAGACCCAGCTCAGAGTTAACGCTTTTCTCTGGTTTCAGGTCGTCATTACCTACCGTCAGGAATGGATAAGGCACGGTTGAGCCGTAAGGGGTGACGAAGTTGCTGGAGGTCGCGCGTAGCTCCGGCTTTTTATATCCTGCCGAAATACCGCCCTTTAGCGCCCAGGCATCGCTGAAGGCCCAGTTACCGTACATTTTTGGCGTAATATGCGTGCCAAAGTTATCGTCCTGATCCATACGTGCCGAGGTGGTCAGGATGAAATCGTCGATACTCCAACCATCTTCAGCAAACAGCGCCCAGCCGTTGCGGCTGATTTTAGTTACCGGCTCTGAGCCGGGCAGCGTTTTGTTAGCCACATCAAAGCGGTCATTTAACTCTTCGCGGGTAAAATTCGCCCCGATGGTCAGTTTATGGTTGTCGAGTGTAAACGTGGTTTGCGAATTAGCGACATAGTTTTCCATCTGCACATACTGTGGAGCCTGCCCGTTATAGACGTACTTCGAACGGCCTTTCTCGTAGTTAATGTAGTTGGTTGTCGCGATGGTATCGTCTGCGTACCAGCCGGTATGCGTCAGGGTGGCGGCATTACGATCGAACAGCCATGACCACGGCGCACCGCGTTTCTGAGTGCGATTTTTCTCCTGCTCGCCGGTGACCACGTTGAGGTCGAACAGGTTGTTTTCGCTGGCGGCAAGACCCAGCGTCATATCAACGGATTTACGGTTGTGTTTGCCGAAATAGTTATTTCGATCGTCATCGCGGCGATCGAGCCAGTCGGCCGCCACGCTAAGGCCCAGCACATCGGGCACAATCGGCCCCATGGTAAACAGGTTCATCTGACTGGTATTGCCAAGATACTGGTGTTCCTGAAGCCAGGTATTCGCCGCAATTGCCGTCGTCCAGTCTTTCGCGCCGTACGGTTTTTTGGTGATGACGTTGACCACACCGCCGATAGCGTCTGAACCGTACAGCGATGACATCGGCCCGCGAATAACCTCAATACGCTCAATGGCCTCCATAGGCGGTAAGAAGTTGGCTTCGGTACCAATATCATGGCCGTAGGGGCGCGACTCACCGGTATTCTGTTTGACGCTGTTAACCATAAAAGCGGTATAGGACGGGTCCATACCGCGGATCATAATGCTGCCCGCGTTCATGCCGCTGCTGTTGGTGACCGAGACACCGGGAAGGTTTTTAATCGCTTCACCAATGCTACGGTCCGGCTGAATATCCAGCGTTTTACGATCGATAACCGAAATGGTGGCTGGCGCTTCGCGCTTTTGCTGCGAGAACCCGGATGCGGTGATCACCATTTCATCTTCGCTATTGCGTGAGGTTTCCGTTAATTCTTCGGCCTGCGCGGGAAAAATAGCACCGCCTGAGAATGCAACGATCCCTGTCAGCGTAATAAGTTGACGCGTTTTCATAATATAAGACACCTGAAAAGTAAAAAAATAAAAGCATCACCTTGCAACCCGGAAAAGCTGCAAGGTGTAAGAAGCGTTTTTAATTATTAATATTTAGACAGATCGACTTTCAGCACGTAGTCGGGTTTTATGCCAATCATCTTTTCCGACTGCTTTACACTGACATACAAGGTGTTAGCATCTGCCGAAAGCGCCAGGCTGTTAGGTAAGGCCTGGGTTTCAATGCTTTGTTTTACCTGATAAGTCTTGCTATCCACAATGCTGATGCGTTTTGCATTACGGTGGGTGATATAAACTTCCTGGCGTTTTTCGTTATATAGCACAGCTAAAGAATTAATGACCTTAACTGGTGCAATAACTTTTCCATTATTAATGTCGACAACCAGAACATCAGCCAGATCAGGATCGGTCAGAAACGCACGATTATTTTTTGCATCAAGCGCAATATTCAGGAAGAAATGTTTTTTGTTAGATTCAATGGTAAAACGGTTAATAATTTTTTGGCTGGTGGTATCCAGCGTAATCAGTTCATTTCGGCCATTCACGACATACAAGCGATCTTTATCAGCATCAACGGCCATACCGGTCGGGTACTGACCCATGTTTTCAAGAGTGGCAATTTTTTCACGTTTTTGCGTATCCACGACCCAGACAATGCCTTTTTCAGCCACGCCGGAGACATACAGGCGGTGATGCTGTTTATCGAGCACCATTTCACGGGTATGGACAATATCTTTCGGGTTGCTGGCTTCGCTCAGTTGCAGTATCGCCAGCTCTTTACCGCTGCGGGTATCGATTAAGGTGACTGAACCTTCCAGCGTGTTGCCGACATACAGTACCTGGTTCTCTTCATCCAGCGCGGTGGCGAAGGCACGGCGGCTGGTCTTGATGACTTCGGTGGTTGTGAGTTTTTCCAGATCGAGTTTGTAGATAAGCCCGCTGGTTTTGTCTTTATCAAATGACGGAGACGAGGCGGCAAAAAGCGTGTTCTGCTGACTATCAACCGCCAGTTCATACACGCCGTTACCGACATCGCGGGTCAGAAAATCGTTTTCAGGCAGCGTCTCTGCCGTGCTGGGCAGGCTGGTAAATAACAGCGCCGTGACGAGTGCTACGCCGGAATAGTGTTTCAGGGACTTCACAGTGTGGAGGTTCATTGACTTTTATTCACATTTATTTACGTGTTGCGAATGATAATGAGATCTAATCTCATTCGCAAATAAGATAAATGAAATGTGACTACCCAATCTGGTAGGTCAAAAAGAAACCAGTGGGCTACCGGGTAAATGAAGGGAGGGAAAGTACAGACATAAAAAAACCCTTACTAACCAGAGGTTGGTGTTCAGGGTTTTCAGCGCAGGCGAAATTACTTCTTCGCGCGCTCGAAGGAAGCAACGATTTCAGCTTTAGCCGCTTCAGCGTTGTCCCAACCGTCAACTTTCACCCATTTGCCCGCTTCGAGGTCTTTATAGTGCTCGAAGAAGTGAGTGATCTGCGCTTTCAGCAGGTCCGGCAGGTCGTTAACATCTTTGATGTGATCGTATTCTTTGCTCAGTTTGGTGTGCGGTACGGCAACCAGTTTCGCATCTTCACCGGATTCGTCGGTCATTTTCAGTACGCCAACCGGACGGCAGCGGATAACTGAACCTGGCTCCAGCGGGTACGGAGTCGGGACCAGAACGTCTACCGGGTCACCATCCAGAGACAGGGTGTGGTTGATGTAACCGTAGTTGCACGGATAGAACATCGCGGTGGACATGAAGCGGTCAACGAACAGGGCGCCGCTCTCTTTGTCAACTTCGTATTTGATCGGATCTGCGTTTGCAGGGATCTCGATAACAACGTAGATATCTTCCGGCAGATCTTTACCGGCAGGGACGTTGAGTAAGCTCATGTCTGTTTCCTTTAAATAAGCTATGGCAAACAAGTGGCGGGTATTATAGCCAACTCGCGCCGAATGTCTCCGCTTGTTTTCGATTTCGCGGTGCACATTTTCTTCTTTTTTCTTCTCTTTCGTGACAGAAAAATCCATATCTTCAGCCGCATTTTTCATAGTGATATGAAAGCGATTACAAAGTTGTGATTAACGTTTTATTTACTTTTTTGAAGTGTGATGTAACGCAATTCGTTACATGCTCAATTGTCTATAGTTTTTTCGCGACTGTTTATTAACCAACAATATTCCCCCTACGAGGACGCACTTATGTGGAAGCGCTTACTTTTAGTCACAGCAGTTTCGACAGCCATGTCGTCTATGGCATTGGCAGCCCCTTTAACCGTAGGATTTTCGCAGGTTGGCTCTGAATCCGGCTGGCGCGCGGCGGAAACCAATGTGGCGAAAAGCGAGGCCGAAAAGCGTGGTATTACGCTGAAAATCGCTGACGGCCAGCAAAAACAGGAAAACCAGATCAAAGCCGTACGCTCATTTGTCGCGCAGGGCGTGGATGCCATCTTTATTGCGCCGGTCGTGGCAACGGGTTGGGAGCCGGTGTTAAAAGAAGCGAAAGATGCCAACATTCCGGTCTTTTTGCTCGATCGTTCCATCGATGTAAAAGACAAATCTCTCTATATGACCACCGTTACTGCCAATAACGTGCTGGAAGGTAAATTAATCGGCGACTGGCTGATTAAAGAGGTGAACGGCAAACCGTGTAACGTGGTTGAGCTGCAAGGGACCGTCGGGGCCAGCGTGGCGATTGACCGTAAAAAAGGTTTTGCCGAAGCCATCGCCAGCGCGCCAAACATCAAAATTATTCGCTCTCAGTCCGGGGACTTCACCCGCAGCAAAGGCAAAGAAGTCATGGAGAGCTTTATCAAAGCTGAAAATAACGGCAAGAACATCTGCATGGTTTACGCTCACAACGATGACATGGTGATCGGGGCTATCCAGGCGATTAAAGAAGCGGGTCTGAAGCCGGGCAAAGATATTCTGACCGGTTCAATCGACGGCGTACCGGATATCTATAAAGCGATGATTGATGGCGAAGCCAACGCCAGCGTCGAGCTGACGCCAAATATGGCAGGGCCGGCATTCGATGCGCTGGAGAAATTCAAGAAAGACGGCACTATGCCTGAGAAGCTGACCATTACCAAATCCATCCTCTATCTGCCGGATACGGCAAAAGAAGAGTTAGAGAAGAAGAAAAACATGGGCTACTAGGCCTTCATGAAAATGCCGGGGGCGCTGCGCTTGCCCGGCCTACATTACGCTCTTTTGTAGGCCGGATAAGCGCAGCGCTATCCGGCGTGATGCAGGGGGAACCATGACCACCGACCAACATCAGGAAATCCTCCGCACCGAAGGATTAAGCAAATTCTTTCCCGGCGTTAAGGCGCTGGATAATGTGGATTTCAGTTTGCGTCGTGGCGAGATTATGGCGCTGCTGGGAGAAAACGGGGCCGGAAAATCGACGCTGATCAAAGCGCTGACCGGCGTTTATCATGCCGATCGCGGCACGATCTGGCTCGAAGGCCAGACTATCTCCCCTAAGAATACTGCTCATGCCCAGCAATTGGGGATTGGCACCGTATATCAGGAAGTAAACCTGCTGCCCAATATGTCGGTGGCAGATAATCTTTTTATTGGTCGTGAGCCGCGGCGCTTCGGTTTGTTGCAACGCAAGCAAATGGAAAAACGTGCCACGGAGCTGATGGCGTCTTACGGTTTTTCGCTCGACGTGCGCGAGCCGCTGAACCGCTTTTCGGTGGCGATGCAGCAGATAGTTGCCATCTGTCGGGCGATCGATCTCTCCGCGAAAGTGTTAATTCTCGATGAACCCACCGCCAGCCTCGACACCCAGGAAGTTGAAATGCTGTTCGGCCTGATGCGCCATCTTCGCGATCGCGGCGTCAGCCTGATCTTCGTCACCCATTTCCTCGATCAGGTTTATCAGGTCAGCGATCGTATCACCGTCCTGCGTAACGGCGGGTTTGTGGGTTGCCGTGAAACCCGGGAATTACCGCAAATCGAACTGGTGAAAATGATGCTGGGTCGTGAACTGGATACCCATGCACTACAGCGTGCGGGCCGCACATTGCTGAGCGATAAGCCAGTGGCGGCATTCAGTGATTTTGGTAAGAAAGGTACGATTGCACCGTTCGATCTGCAGGTACGCCCCGGCGAGATCGTTGGGCTGGCGGGGCTGCTGGGATCGGGACGAACAGAAACGGCGGAAGTGATCTTTGGTATTAAACCCGCAGACAGCGGCAGTGCGCTGATCAAAGGTAAACCGCAGGTGCTGCGATCGCCGCATCAGGCTTCGTGTCTGGGGATCGGCTTCTGCCCGGAGGATCGCAAAACGGATGGCATCATCGCCGCGGCTTCGGTACGGGAAAATATCATTCTGGCCCTGCAGGCGCAGAGAGGCTGGCTGCGGCCCATCCCGCGGAAAGAACAAAACGAGATCGCCGAGCGCTTTATTCGTCAGCTCGGTATCCGCACCCCCAACGCTGAACAGCCGATTGAGTTTCTCTCCGGCGGCAATCAGCAAAAAGTCTTGCTCTCGCGCTGGCTGCTGACCAAACCGCAGTTCTTGATCCTTGATGAACCCACGCGGGGAATCGACGTCGGCGCGCATGCTGAGATTATCCGCCTGATCGAAACGCTGTGCGCGGATGGTCTGGCACTGCTGGTGATTTCATCCGAACTGGAAGAGTTAGTGGGCTATGCCGATCGGGTCATTATTATGCGCGATCGCAAACAGGTGGCCGAGATCCCGCTGGCTGAATTGTCCGTACCGGCGATCATGAACGCTATTGCGGCCTAAGGAGACTATGGTGATGCCTCAATCTCTCCCTCAATCCAATCCGCCTGAGCGGCGGTTTCGCTGGCCAAAGGGAATGCCGCAACTGGTGGCGCTGCTGTTGGTGTTGCTGGTGGATAGCCTGGTCGCTCCGCATTTCTACCAGGTGATTTTGCAGGATGGTCGGCTGTTCGGTAGCCCGATTGATATTCTCAACCGTGCCGCGCCCGTGGCGCTGTTGGCGATTGGTATGACGCTGGTGATTGCTACCGGCGGCATCGACCTTTCCGTGGGGGCAGTCATGGCTATTGCTGGCGCTACTACTGCGGCGATGACGGTGGCCGGGCACAGTCTGCCGGTAGTGCTGCTTGCTGCCTTAGGCTCCGGCCTTCTGGCGGGATTGTGGAACGGGATTCTGGTGGCGATCCTCAAGATCCAACCGTTTGTCGCGACGCTGATCCTGATGGTGGCCGGGCGTGGGGTGGCGCAGTTGATCACCTCCGGGCAGATCGTCACCTTCAACTCACCTGATCTGTCGTGGTTTGGCAGCGGCTCGCTGTTGCTTTTCCCCACGCCGGTAATTATTGCACTGCTAACGCTGGTGGTGTTCTGGTTGCTGACCCGAAAAACGGCGCTGGGCATGTTTATTGAAGCGGTAGGCATCAACATTCGTGCGGCAAAAAACGCCGGGGTCAACACCCGCATCATTGTGATGCTCACCTATGTACTGAGCGGCCTGTGCGCAGCGATTGCGGGCATTATTGTCACCGCGGATATTCGCGGGGCCGATGCCAATAACGCCGGGTTATGGCTGGAGCTGGATGCCATCCTCGCGGTAGTTATTGGCGGTGGCTCGCTGATGGGCGGACGTTTTAACCTGCTGCTATCGGTAATTGGCGCGTTGATCATTCAGGGGATGAACACCGGGATTTTACTGTCGGGCTTCCAGCCGGAACTGAATCAGGTGGTCAAAGCCATCGTGGTGTTGTGCGTGCTGGTCGTGCAGTCACAACGCTTTATCAGCCTGATAAAAGGAGTGCGCGGTCGTGATAAAACGTAATTTACCGCTGATGATCACCCTCGGGGTCTTTATTTTGGGCTACCTCTATTGCCTGACGCAATTTCCGGCTTTTGCCTCCACCCGGGTGATCTGCAATATTCTGACTGATAACGCCTTTTTAGGGATTATCGCCGTGGGTATGACTTTCGTCATTCTCTCCGGGGGGATCGATCTTTCCGTCGGGTCGGTGATTGCCTTTACGGGGGTATTTTTAGCAAAAGCGATTGGTTACTGGGGGATTTCGCCACTGCTGGCGTTTCCTTTGATTCTGGCAATGGGCTGTGCGTTTGGTGCGTTTATGGGATTGCTGATTGATGCCCTGAAGATCCCTGCATTTATCATTACCCTGGCGGGAATGTTCTTCCTGCGCGGCGTTAGCTATCTGGTTTCCGAAGAGTCGATTCCGATCAACCATCCTGTTTATGACGCCCTCTCCAGTCTGGCATGGAAGATCCCCGGCGGCGGTCGCCTGAGTGCGATGGGATTACTGATGCTAGGGGTCGTCGTCATCGGTATATTCCTGGCGCACCGTACGCGCTTTGGTAATCAGGTTTACGCCATTGGTGGCAGCGCCACTTCGGCCAACCTGATGGGCATCTCAACCCGCAGCACCACCATCCGTATCTATATGCTGTCCACCGGGCTTGCGACGCTTGCCGGCATTGTCTTTTCCATTTACACCCAGGCCGGTTATGCGCTGGCAGGTGTCGGAGTTGAACTGGATGCTATCGCCTCGGTAGTGATTGGCGGTACGTTGCTCAGCGGTGGGGTTGGTACGGTTTTAGGTACCTTATTTGGCGTTGCCATTCAGGGGCTGATTCAGACCTATATTAATTTTGATGGCACATTAAGTTCCTGGTGGACAAAAATCGCGATTGGCATTTTATTGTTTATTTTTATTGCCTTACAACGTGGTCTCACGGTGCTTTGGGAAAATCGTCAGAGCTCGCCGGTCACTCGCGTGAGTACGGCTGAAGTACCAAAGTAACATCATGATTTTCCAGAAAACATTTAAATACCTAAACTTTTTCCGGTTGTAGTCGATAGGTTCTGTACAGGTCTGTTTTATCCCTACAACCGGAAATATAACGATGCCAAAATCCCTTTCAATTCGATCAAGTTTGTTGGTGTTATTGTCTCTGCTGACGTTTCTTCTGTTGCTGACCGGCAGTATGGGGCTTTATGCCGCCACCCGCGTTATTAACTCTTTGGTTTATCACGGTATTATGAGTGCTGCCATGTTGGCTGCCATTGCGTTGCTGGCGGTCATTTGGTTTATGCTGCGAAATAAGTTTCTTAAACCCCTGGATAACATTATTGAACAGCTGGAACGTCTGGCGACAGGCGATTTGTCGCCTGTTAGCACGTTATCGGCCAGCGCTGAATTCAACCGCCTTAACGCTGCGATGGATGAAATGCGCCATGCGTTGGGTGATTCTGTGCAGCGTGTGCGTGAAGCCAGCTCGCAAATTGATGTTGGCAGTCGTGAATTGAGCGCAGGCAACCAGCATTTGGCGCAACGTACAGAATCCACCGCCACGTCGCTGGAACAGACCGCTGCCAGTATGGAAGAACTCACCGCGACCGTGAAACAGAACGCGGAAAACGCAGAGCAGGCGCATCAGCTGGCAAAATCGGTATCGGATACCGCCGATCGGGGCAGTGAGATGGTGTGCTATGTAATTGAAAAAATGCGCGATATTTCCGGCAGCTCCAGCCGAATTGCCGATATTCTCAGTGTGATTGACGGTATTGCTTTCCAGACCAATATCCTGGCACTCAATGCCTCCGTTGAAGCGGCGCGCGCGGGTGAGCAAGGCCGTGGTTTTGCGGTGGTAGCAGGGGAAGTACGCAATCTTGCCAGCCGTAGCGCCGAGGCGGCAAAAGAGATCCGTACATTGATCAGCGATTCCCATACGCATGTGGGTGAGGGAAGTGAATTGGCGCAACAGGCGGGGGAGACCATGGATGAAATCGCGACCGAGGTTATGCGTATGACCAAGCTGATGCGTGAAATTGCCAGCGCGTCTCAGGAGCAGAGCCGTGGGATTGAGCAGGTGAATATTGCGGTGAGTCAGATGGATGAAACGGCGCAGCAGAACGCGGCGTTGGTACAGCAGTCTTCAGCGGCTACCCGCTCGTTGGAAGAGCAGTCTTCAGCGCTAATCGAAGCCATGGCCGTATTTAAGCTACAGACAGCCTAACCGAACGTAGGATTTTGTAGGCCGGATAAAGGCGTTTACGCCGCCATCCGGCAATATCACCGCATCGTGCCGGATGACGCTTCGCTTATCCGGCCTACAACGCGTTATAGGCCGGGATGTTGCGCTTACGCGTCCGGGAACTCGCGGATAAAGCGCTCTACATCGTCGACCATATGGTCATTACCGACGAAGAAGGAGCGACGCTGGTGTAGGCTTTCTGGGGTGATATCCAGAATACGGTCTTTACCATCGCTTGCCTTGCCGCCCGCTTGCTCGGCCAGGAAGGCCATCGGGTTGCATTCGTACAGTAGACGCAGTTTCCCTTGCGGGTGGCTGGCGGTGCTTGGGTACAGATAGATCCCACCTTTCAGCAGGTTGCGATGGAAATCGGCAACCAGAGAGCCAATGTAGCGCGAGGTATACGGGCGCTGAGTGGCCTTATCTTCTTCCTGGCAGAATTTAATGTATTTCTTCACGCCGTTCGGGAATTTGATGTAGTTGCCTTCGTTAATGGAGTAAGTGCTCCCCTTGGCCGGGAAGCGCATACGTTCCTGGCTGAGGCAAAATACGCCCAGAGAAGGATCGTAGGTGAAGGCGTGTACGCCACAACCGGTGGTGTACACCAGCATGGTGGATGAACCATAAACAACGTAACCTGCAGCAACCTGTTTGTTGCCCGGCTGCAGGAAATCCTCTTCCGTGACCGGTGTGCCGACAGGGGTTACGCGGCGGTAAATAGAGAAAATCGTACCGACAGAGACGTTTACATCGATGTTGGATGAGCCATCCAGTGGATCCATTAGCACAACGTATTTTGCGTGTTCACAGCCTTCAAAGACGACGATTTCATCTTCTTCTTCTGAGGCAATACCCGCCACGATGTCGCGCGCCTTCAGTGCAGCTTTCAGTTTTTCGTTTGCGAACAGATCGAGTTTTTGTTGCACCTCTCCCTGCACGTTCTCTGCACCGCTGGCACCCAGGATATCGACCAGACCGGCCTTATTGATATCGCGGTGGATGATCTTGGCGCCCAGCTTTATTGCCGACAACAAAGCAGTGAGTTCACCGGTAGCATGAGAAAACTCGTGCTGCTTTTCGACAATAAATTCACCTAACGTTTTCATAACACTTTCCCTGCAATTTATGTGGAGTAAAGCGACCGCAACAATATTAACAAATATTTCAGCTATCGCGCTCAGGTGAATCGCGCCAGCAAACTACGGAATATCCTGAAATGCGTTTCTCAGTTGCCAGACATGTGCGTAAAATGGCCCCCAGATTAAAAAAGGATAGTGACGTATGCGCATTCATATTTTGGGAATTTGTGGCACTTTCATGGGCGGTCTGGCGATGCTGGCACGCTCGCTCGGTCATGAAGTAACGGGTTCGGACGCCAATGTGTATCCGCCGATGAGCACCTTACTTGAGAAACAAGGTATTGATCTGATTCAGGGTTATGATGCCAGCCAGCTCGACCCACAACCGGACCTGGTGATCATCGGTAATGCGATGACCCGTGGTAATCCCTGCGTGGAAGCGGTGCTGGAGAAGAACATTCCATACATGTCTGGTCCGCAATGGCTGCATGACTTTGTGTTGCGCGATCGCTGGGTACTGGCGGTAGCGGGGACGCACGGTAAAACGACTACGGCGGGAATGGCAACCTGGATCCTCGAGGCCTGTGGTTATAAACCGGGATTCGTGATCGGCGGCGTGCCGGGTAACTTTGAAGTTTCCGCGCGTCTGGGTGAAAGCAACTTTTTCGTGATTGAAGCGGACGAGTACGACTGCGCCTTCTTTGATAAGCGTTCCAAATTTGTGCATTACTGCCCGCGAACCCTGATCCTCAACAACCTTGAGTTCGATCACGCGGACATCTTTGACGATCTGAAAGCGATTCAGAAACAGTTCCATCACCTGGTGCGCATCGTGCCGGGTCAGGGACGCATCATCTACCCGGAAAACGACATCAATCTGAAACAGACGATGGCGATGGGATGCTGGAGCGAACAGGAGCTGGTGGGCGAGCAGGGTCACTGGCAGGCGAAAAAACTGACCACCGATGCTTCCGAGTGGGAAGTGTGGCTGGACGGTGAAAAAGTGGGTGAAGTTAAGTGGGGCCTGGTAGGCGAACACAACATGCACAATGGCCTGATGGCGATTGCGGCAGCCCGTCACGTGGGGGTGCTGCCAGCCGATGCGGCGAATGCGCTAGGCTCGTTCATTAACGCTCGTCGTCGACTTGAACTGCGTGGTGAAGCGCACGGCGTGACGGTATATGACGATTTTGCCCACCACCCAACCGCAATTCTGGCAACGCTTGCGGCGCTGCGCGGGAAAGTGGGCGGCACGGCACGCATTATTGCGGTGCTGGAACCTCGCTCTAACACCATGAAAATGGGACTGTGCAAAGACGATCTCGCACCATCATTAGGCCGCGCGGACGAAGTATTCCTGCTGCAACCACCGCATATTCCGTGGCAGGTAGCGGAAGTCGCTGAAGCCTGTGTCCAGCCAGCTCACTGGAGTGGTGATGTGGATGCGCTGGCGGATATGGTAGTGAAAACCGCACAACCCGGCGATCATATCCTGGTAATGAGCAACGGTGGTTTTGGCGGTATTCATCAAAAACTGCTGGATGGTCTGGCGAAGAAAGCTCAGGCAGAAGAAGAGTAAAAAAATGCCCGGTGGCGCTACGCTTACCGGGCCTACAACGGATAGTAGGCCGGATAAGGTGTTTGCACCGCCATCCGGCACTTTCGGCGGACGAAGAGGTTAGGCCTCGTTTTCCGCCAGTTCACGCAGATACTGGAAGATCTGACGTGCTGATTTCGGCGGCTTGTTGCCTTCTTTCTCTTTCTTCGCATTACGAACCAGAGAGCGAAGCTGCTGGCGATCGGCGGTTGGCCACAGGTTCAGCACTTCTTCTACGGCATCATCACCTTCGACGATCAGGCGATCGCGCAGTTGCTCAAGCTTGTGAAACAGTACAACCTGTTGGTTGTGGCGGTTTTTCAGCTTGTCCAGTGCCTGGCGGATTGGATCGACATCGCGCTGGCGCAACATCTTACCAATGAGCTGCAGCTGGCGGCGGCGTCCTTCCATCTTAATACGCTGGGCCAACTCAATGGCGGCACGTAAATCCGCATCGAGCGGGATTTTATCCAGCGCGTTTTTCCCCAGTTCGACCAGTTCCACACCCAGGCGTTTTAACTCCTCGGCGTCACGTTTAATTTCACTTTTACTGACCCAGATAATTTCATCGTCTTCGTCTTCGATGTCATCACCGGGAACGTCGTCGAGCCAGTCTTCGGGCTGCTTAGTCATGTCAGGCTCCTTAAAAAAAGAGGCTAATGTTACCAGTTAAGATGCGCACTGAAAAACGGTTCTCTGTTAGACTTCAGAGAAACTCTCTCTACATTATGGCATTTGCGATGAAAGTAATCTCACAAGTTGAAGCGCAGCGTAAGATTCTGGAAGAAGCGGTCTCGACAGCACTGGAATTAGCGTCAGGTCAGTCGGATGGCGCGGAAGTCGCTGTAAGCAAGACCACGGGTATTAGCGTCAGCACCCGTTATGGTGAAGTGGAGAACGTAGAATTCAATAGCGATGGTGCGCTGGGGATTACGGTTTATCACCAGAACCGTAAGGGCAGCGCATCGTCCACCGATTTAAGCCCACAGGCGATTGCGCGCACCGTGCAGGCCGCGCTGGATATCGCCCGTTACACTTCACCGGATCCGTGTGCAGGCGTGGCTGATAAAGACCTGCTGGCCTTTGATGCACCCGATTTAGACCTGTTCCATCCGGCGGAAGTCACGCCTGATGAAGCTATCGAACTGGCGGCGCGCGCTGAACAGGCAGCGTTGCAGGCGGACAAACGCATCACCAATACCGAAGGCGGCAGCTTTAACAGCCACTATGGCATCAAAGTGTTTGGTAACAGCCATGGCATGTTGCAGGGTTACTGCTCTACGCGTCACTCTCTTTCCAGCTGCGTGATCGCTGAAGAAAATGGTGATATGGAACGCGATTATGCCTACACCATTGGCCGTGCGATGGGCGATCTGCAAACGCCGGAATGGGTGGGGGCCGACTGTGCTCGCCGCACGTTATCGCGCCTGTCGCCGCGTAAGCTCTCCACCATGAAAGCACCTGTTATTTTTGCCAACGAAGTGGCGACCGGGCTGTTTGGACACCTCGTTGGCGCCATTGCGGGTGGCTCGGTGTACCGCAAATCCACGTTCCTGCTGGATTCGCTGGGCAAACAAATTCTGCCGGAATGGCTGACCATTGAAGAACATCCGCACCTGCTGAAAGGGTTGGCCTCTTCGCCATTTGACAGCGAAGGCGTGCGTACGGAACGCCGTGACATTATTAAAGATGGCGTGCTGACCCAGTGGCTGCTGACCAACTACTCTGCGCGTAAGCTGGGGCTGAAGAGCACCGGCCATGCGGGCGGAATTCACAACTGGCGAATTCCGGGGCAGGGACTAAGCTTCGAGCAGTTGCTCAAAGAGATGGGCACCGGCCTGGTGGTGACTGAGCTGATGGGGCAGGGCGTGAGCGGTATTACCGGAGATTACTCGCGCGGCGCGGCGGGCTTCTGGGTTGAAAATGGCGAAATTCAGTACCCGGTGAGCGAAATTACCATCGCCGGTAACTTAAAAGATATGTGGCGAAATATCGTCACCGTCGGTAATGATATTGAAACCCGCAGCAATATACAGTGTGGTTCGGTACTGTTGCCGGAGATGAAGATCGCCGGGCAGTAATACCCGTCATACTTCAAGCTGCAGCTCGAATGATTTAGGGTATCTGGCGTTATTTTTTAATAATAAAAAGGAAGTGAGCAATGCGTAAACACCTGTTAGCGATCGTCGCGGCTTCAACGCTGGTTCTTGGTTCTTCTGCCTTTGCAGCCGATCTTGAAGACGACATGGGGATCCTCAACGACAACCTGAAGATCGTTGAAAAAACGGATAACGCGACCGAGTTAAAAGACGCGTTAACGAAAATGCGTACAGCTGCGCTGGATGCACAGAAAGGAACACCACCGAAGCTGGAAAGCAAATCCCCTGATAGCCCGGAGATGAAAGATTTCCGCCACGGTTTTGACACGCTGATCGGCCAGATCGACGGTGCGCTGAAACTGGCGAATGAAGGTAAAGTCTCAGAGGCGAAAGCCGCAGCGGAAGAGCTGAAAACCACCCGCAACGCTTACCACAAGAAGTATCGTTAATTTATGTATCCGGCCTGCGCAACCGTAGGCCGGATAAGACGCGACAGCGTCGCCCTCCGGCACCACTCTCACCCATAAGCAAACGTTATCCCCATCACATTATTTAACTTTTAACGCCAACCCGTTTTTCCTGCTGCTTGCGGTTTCCCTGCTATCTCGTGCGATCTCCATCACGTTATCCAAGGGGAAAATAACCAATCCCGCCCTTTTTGCGGCACAGATCACTGTCGCTGCGTCCGTTTCCACTTCGAAGTGGAAAACAACTCGCTACAAACTTTTAACCTCCACCGCTACTTTACCCTCAGAGCCATTAGTGGGGTAAGACGAGTGATTAACGGAGCTGTAATGAATGACATGGGGGAATCGGTGGAACTGGCCGACCGCATGCTGGCGCAGGTGTATGCCTTGCTGCGTAAACGCCACATTATTCCCAACGCAGTACAGGAACAGATGCTGACATCGCACGTTCGCGCCATGGCGCACCGCTCGGTCACGGGTGAACCGCTACCTGAAGTCGATGCCAGCTTATTTGATGAAATATCTGCCGAATCAATGGCGCTTGCCCGCGACGTCGTCGCCGAGTTTGGCAATCTTCCTGAGGAAGAGGCCTGGCTGCTGTCGGTGCACTTCGAAGTCGCGAAAGACAACCTTTAAGGAGCAAAAGATGGAACAGATTACCGTAGTGATTGGCGATCGTCTGGGTAAAGGCCAGAAAGTGGCAGCAGGTGTTGAGAAAGCAGGCGGCCGTGCGGTTGTGGTACCGGGCGTTGCCGCTGATATGAAGCTGGGCGATGTGATGAAAGCGGAAAATGCCACCTTTGGCATCTCGTTTTGCGGCAGCGGCGGCGCGGGGGCTATCACTGCACAGACCAAATACGGCTACAAGGCGAAATATGGAATGCGCTCAGTTGAAGAGGGCGTGACCGCCATCAACGAAGGTTGCAACGTGCTGGGGTTCGGCTTTATGGACAAAGAAGAGCTCGGCGAGCGCCTGGTACAGGCGTGGCAAAAGAAATACGGCGCTTAAGTATGAAAGAGCAATTCACCACCACGGTGAGAGTCACTGGCAAGGGCGAAGCCAAAGCGCGCGCCTTTGCCGATGCCCTGAACCACGTTCAGGCTGCGGTGATGAAAGCATCGCCGCATATCTTACTGCGTATTGAGCCACAGGATGTGCAGGTCGTTCAAGCGCGTGAAACGGTGCGCAAAGAGGCGTTTTTATTCCTCTTTCTACGCCGGGAAAGACGCACTTTCAGCGTGGAGCTGGATGTGACTGTCAACGTGACTGCCATCAATCTCGACAAGGTGGATTTCGTTACGCAACGCTGATTCTCTATTAAAAGGCATAATTATGTTCCTGATAATATTAATAAAATCGCTCATCATCGGCGCGCTGGTTGGCGTCGGTGTCGGCGCTGGGGCTGCACGCATGTTTCATGCGCCTACCACTCAAGGGATGGGCGCATTTCGTACCCTTGGGGAACTGAATTCCTGTGAAGGGGATCCGGCTTCTCACTTCTCGTTCGGCCTGGGCTTCTTCTTTAACGCCTGGGCTTCTTCCGTTGCGGCGGGGGCGTTCACTCAGGACGTTGACCACCGCATCATCCCCAACTGGGGTGCCGCCGCGCTGATGATCAAAAATCGCAACGTCGGTGAAACGCTGCACGATCCTAAACGCATGGCGATTGCTTGTGGCGTCATTGGCATGATCGTTGTGACGTTCCTGAACCTTACCGCATCATCCGTACCCGAAGCATTGCAGGTTACCGCCGTTAAGGTGCTGGTTCCCGCAGCCAACCTGCTAGTTAACACGGTAATGCCGGTGATCTTCTGGCTGGCGGCGATCGATGCCGGTAAAAAATCTGGCTTCTGGGCGACCGTTTTCGGTGGTGCAGCACAGCTGATTATGGGTAACGCCGTTCCGGGTCTGGTCCTCGGTATCCTGATTGGTAAAGGTGTTGAAGAGAGCGGCTGGAACCACGTCACCAAAGTGATGATGGTGGCTATCGTCGCGCTGTTCGTCCTGAGCGGCTTCTTCCGCGGCTTCGATATGAAGATGATCGAATCTTTCCATCTGACCGTGCCTAACTGGCTGGAACTGATCCACAACTCGCTCAGCGGCAAATAACGGAGGCCATCATGGAACAAAATAAAGGTTTTTGGTTTGCCGACTGGTCGTTCCCGATCTTCGTTGGCCTGCTCTCTTCTGGCGTCTTTGCCGGAACGCACATGTACTACCTGTATGGCATTGGTGCATTCAACGAAGTGGCATTCGTGGCGATGCTTAAAGCGGGAATGGATACCGGCTCCTACGGCGCGGTAGCGGCTTTTGGTGCAAGCTTCCTGTTTGCCCGCATCATTGAAGGGTCTCTGGTGGGGATTCTGGACATCGGCGGGGCGATTCAGACCGGTGTTGGGTTAGGCGTTCCGGCGCTGCTACTGGGGGCGGGCATTATTTTCCCGGTCGCCAATTTTGCCGCCTCACTGGTCACCGGTCTGGTGATTGGTCTGGCGATTGGCTACATCATCATTCTGGCGCGTAAGTTCACCATCAATCAGAGCGACTCGACCTACGGGGCTGACGTGATGATGGGGGCCGGCAACGCCTCCGGCCGCTTCCTTGGGCCGTTGATTATCCTCAGTGCCATGACGGCCTCTATTCCTATCGGGATCGGCTCTCTGGCGGGCGCACTGCTGTTTTACCTGTGGCAGAAACCAATCACCGGCGGTGCGATCCTTGGGGCGATGATCCTCGGTTCCATCTTCCCGATTGCCATTAGTTGATGGTGTGCCGTTGTAGGCCGGATAAGGCGCAGCCGCCATCCGGAAATGACGCCTGATGGCGCTGCGCTTATCAGGCCTACACGACCGCCCCCATTTCAACAGGAGAGAGAGACATGTTTGATTTACTCCTGCGCCATGCGCGTCTGGTTGACGATACGGTGAGTGATATTGCGCTAAAGGACGGCAAAATTGCGGCGCTGGGCGACATTGATAGCCCGGCGGCAAACATCATCGACTTACGCGGCGAGTGCTACGTCAGCGCAGGCTGGATTGATTCCCACGTCCACTGTTATCCCAAATCCCCGATTTATCATGACCAACCCGACAGCGTGGGCATTGCCACCGGCGTCACTACGGTGGTGGATGCGGGCAGTACTGGCGCTGATGATATTGACGATTTTTACACGCTGACGCGCGATGCAGCCACTGAAGTTTATGCACTGCTGAATATCTCCCGCGTTGGGCTTATCGCGCAGAACGAGCTGGCTAACATGGCCAATATCGACGCCGATGCGGTGCAGCAGGCGGTGAAACGCCACCCCGATTTTATCGTGGGTCTGAAGGCGCGCATGAGCAGCAGCGTGGTCGGTGAAAATGGCATTACACCGCTGGATCGGGCTAAAGCGATGCAGGCGCAGAACGGTGACCTGCCGCTGATGGTGCACATCGGCAATAACCCCCCGGATCTGGATGAGATTGCCGAACGCCTGATGGCGGGCGACATCATCACCCACTGCTACAACGGTAAGCCAAACCGCATTCTGACACCGGAAGGTGAGCTGCGTGCATCGGTGACACGGGCGATTTCGCGCGGGGTTCGTCTGGACGTTGGGCACGGTACAGCCAGCCTCAGCTTTGCGGTGGCGAAACGCGCTATTGAGTTGGGTATTCTGCCGCACACCATCAGTTCCGATATTTACTGTCGCAACCGTATCAGCGGCCCGGTGTATTCCCTGGCGAATGTGATGTCGAAGTTTCTCGCTATCGGCATGTCACTGCCGCAGGTTATTGAATGCGTAACCGCCAATGCGGCCGATGGTCTGCGGCTGAAAAACAAGGGCCGACTGCAGGTGGGGCTGGATGCCGATCTGACCCTCTTTGCGTTGAAACGCCAGCCAGGCGTGCTGGTAGATGCCGAAAACGACAGCCTGCAGGCTGAACAACTGCTGGTGCCGCTTGCCGCAATACGTGCGGGTAAGGGCTATATGACCGAACAAGGGAGCGCGGAACATGCCTTCAATTTTTGAGAAGTACCATTTAAAACAGGTGATTAATACATCCGGTCGCATGACGGCACTGGGTGTCTCCACGCCACGACCGGAAGTGGTTCAGGCTGCGATGGCGGGGATGAATCAATACTTCGAAATGAAAGATCTGGTCAATAAGACAGGTGAGTACATTGCGAAGTTACTGGATGTGGAAGGGGCAACCGTCGTTTCCTGTGCCTCGGCAGGGATTGCCCAGTCGGTGGCGGCGGTGTTGGTTAAAGACAGTGACTGGCTATTGGAAAACCTGCACGTGACGCCTGTCGATAACAACGAAATCGTGCTACCCAAAGGCCACAACGTTAACTTCGGCGCTCCGGTTGGCGCGATGGTGGCGCTCGGCGGCGGTAAGTTAGTGGAAGCGGGCTATGCCAACGAATGCTCGGCGGCGCAGCTGGCTGCGGCTATTACACCGCGCACGGCGGCCATTCTGTATATCAAATCTCACCACTGTGTACAGAAAAGCATGCTCAGCGTAGAGCAGGCTGCGGTGGTCGCTCGCACGCATAACCTACCGTTGATCGTCGATGCGGCGGCGGAAGAGGATTTGCAATGTTACTACCGTGTCGGCGCGGACCTGGTCATTTACAGCGGTGCGAAGGCGATCGAAGGGCCAACCAGCGGTCTGGTGATTGGCAAAACGCAGTATGTTGAATGGGTCAAACGCCAGACGGCGGGCATTGGCCGGGCAATGAAGGTCGGCAAAGAAGGCATCCTCGGTTTGACCTGTGCTATCGAACTGTACCTAAGCGCGCAGAAAGAGAGCGGCGCAGAGATGGTAGAAAAAATGACGCCGTTTATAGAGGCGTTGAATGCCCTGAATGGCGTGAGCGCTCGTGTCGTGTGGGACAGTGCAGGGCGTGACATTGCACGTACAGAAATTAAGTTTGACGAAGCGGTAACCGGTATCGCCACGGGCGAACTGGTCGAGGCGCTGAAACAGGGGGAGTATGCGATTTACTTCCGTGGTTACAAAGCCAATGAAGGCATCATTGAGGCGGATGTGCGCAGCGTCGATCGTGCGCAACTGGAGATTGTGGCTCGCCGGATTGCTGAAGTGATTTCGCAGGAGAAAAAAGCATGAAATTAACCCCTAATTTTTACCGCGATCGCGTCTGTCTGAACGTGCTGGCAGGCTCCAAACAGAACGCCCGGGATATTTATGCGGCGGCGGAAGGACACGTGCTGGTTGGCGTGTTGTCAAAAAATTACCCCAACGTCGAAAGCGCGGTTGCGGATATGCGTGAATACGCGGCGCTTATTGACAATGCACTGTCTGTGGGGCTGGGGGCGGGCGATCCGAACCAGTCGGCAATGGTCAGTGAAATTTCCCGCCAGGTGCAGCCTCAGCATGTTAATCAGGTGTTTACCGGTGTGGCAACCAGCCGTGCGTTATTGGGCCAGCAGGATACGGTAGTCAATGGTCTGGTCTCGCCAACGGGGACGCCGGGCAGGGTGAAAATTTCCACCGGTCCGCTAAGCAGCCAGGCACCAGACGGCATTGTGCCGGTTGAAACCGCGATTGCTCTGCTCAAAGATATGGGCGGTAGCTCAATTAAGTACTTTCCGATGGGCGGTCTGAAATGCCGTGATGAATACATCGCGGTCGCGCAGGCCTGCGCCCGTCACGACTTCTGGCTTGAGCCTACCGGCGGTATAGACCTGGAAAATTTCGCGGAAATCCTGCAGATCGCCCTGGATGCCGGCGTGAGCAAAATCATTCCTCACATCTATAGTTCGATTATTGATAAGGTGAGTGGCGATACCCGTCCGCAGGACGTTCGCCAACTGCTGGCGATCACCCGCGCCTGCGTAGGCTAATTAACAGATGAGGAAACTGACGTGAGATTCCCCAACCAACGTTTAGCGCAGCTGTTTGACATGCTGCAAAACGAAGCGCTCCCGCAGGATGAGCTGGCGCAGCGGTTGTCGGTTTCTACACGCACCGTACGTGCGGATATCACCGCGCTAAACGCGCTGCTCACCCAGTATGGTGCGCAGTTTGTCCTCAGCCGGGGTAATGGTTATCAGCTCAAAATTGACGATCTGGCAAGTTTTCATGCCCTGCAGACGCAGCAGCCCGACACGTTGCTGCGTATCCCACGGACCAGCCAGGAGCGGGTTCACTGGCTGGTGGTTCGTTTTCTGACGTCGGCCTTTTCGCTGAAGCTGGAAGATTTGGCAGATGAATGGTTTATCAGTCGCGCGACGCTGCAAAACGATATGGCCGAAGTCCGTGAACACCTGCAACGTTATCATCTGACGCTGGAAACGCGTCCCCGGCATGGCATGAAGCTGTTCGGCAGCGAGATGGCGATCCGTGCCTGTTTGACCGATCTGCTGTGGATGCTGGCGCAGCAGGATCCGCAGCACCCATTGGTAACGGAAGAAGCATTGAACGCCGGGATCCCAGAGCAACTGCAACCCGTTTTGCAGGACATTTTTTCCCGTTTTCATATTCGACTGACCGATGAGGGCGAGCTGTTTCTGCGCTTGTACTGTGCGGTGGCTATCCGGCGGATTAGCGAAGGGTATCCACTGCCTGAATTTGCCGCTGAAGAAACTGAACAGGCGGTGTGCCTGGCGGCAAGAGAGATTGCGGGGATTTTGCACCAACTGGCAGACAAGCCGCTTTCCGTGTATGAAGAAAACTGGCTTCAGGTACACATTGCCGCCCGTCAGGTACAGGAGATTGCGCCCAGCGCCATCAATGCCGATGATGACGAAGCGCTGGTCAATTACATCCTGCGTTTTATCAACACCCAGTACAACTACAACCTGCTGAATGACCAGCAATTGCATGCCGATCTGCTGACACATATTAAGACGATGATCACCCGGGTGCGTTACCAGATAATGATCCCTAATCCGTTGCTGGAAAATATTAAACAGCACTACCCGATGGCATGGGATATGACGCTGGCCGCCGTGTCAGGTTGGGGGAAATACACGCCGTATACCATCAGTGAAAATGAGATCGGCTTTCTGGTTCTGCATATTGGCGTTGGGCTGGAACGTAGTTACAACATCGGTTACCAGCGTCAACCGCGTGTGCTGTTGGTCTGTGATGCGGGAAATGCGATGGTGCGGATGATTGAAGCGGTGCTGGCGCGTAAGTATCCGCAGATAGAGATCGTCGATACCGTAACGCTGCGCGACTACGAACAGCGGGAAAGCATTAGCGAAGATTTTGTCATCTCTACCGCGCGGGTGGGTGAAAAAGATAAGCCTGTGGTCATGATTGCGCCGTTCCCTACCGATTATCAACTGGAACAAATTGGCAAACTGGTGCTGGTCGACAGAACCCGTCCATGGATGCTGAACAAGTTTTTCGATGCCGCCCACTTTCGTATTATCGACGGCACCATGGATCAGCAGATGCTGTTCAAAACGTTATGCCAACAGTTGCAGGATGAAGGTTTTGTCGACGCGGAGTTTCTTGATTCGGTTGTTGAACGTGAGGCCATTGTCAGCACCATGTTGGGCGACAGCATTGCTCTGCCGCATGCGCTCGGCTTGCTGGCAAAGAAAACGGTGGTCTACACCATCCTTGCCCCGCAGGGTATCGCCTGGGGCGATGAAACGGCACACGTGATTTTCTTGCTCGCCATTAGCAAAAGCGAATACGAAGAAGCGATGGCCATTTACGATATTTTCGTCACCTTCCTGCGTGAACGCGCCATGACGCGGCTCTGCGCGTGTCAGAATTTTGCCGAGTTCAAAACGGTTGCGATGGAGTGCGTCAGTCGTTTTTGAGAGGTGTTATCCAGAATTCGATGTAATGCGAATGTAATGCTAGACTGCATTACACATTCGATTCTATTGGAGGCATAATGGCCACGCTGAACGTCCGTCTGGATGACAAACTCAAAAATGAGGCTTATGCCGTGCTGGAAAAACTGAACATTACGCCAACGGAAGCCGTGCGATTACTGTTCCAGTACGTCGCGGAAACGGGGCGCATGCCAGTGAAAACCGTCACTCTTAGCGACAGTGAAGATGCACTGATTCAGACAGTTCGGGAGAGGCTGTCTAGTCCGCAAAAGGGAATCAAGGTTAGTCTGGATGACTTATGAACTGGAATTCGACCCGAGGGCCTTAAAAGAGTGGCATAAGCTGGGCGATACGGTGAAGGCTCAGCTTAAGAAAAAGTTGGCTGATGTGCTATTGAACCCCAGAATTGACTCTGCCCGTTTAAACGGTCTTCCTGACTGCTATAAAATTAAGCTTAAATCGTCCGGCTATCGTCTGGTGTACCAGGTTCGGGATGAAGTTGTGATTGTGTTTGTTGTCGCGGTCGGCAAGCGAGAACATTCAGCCGTCTATCACGATGCAAACAAACGGCTTTAACGATCATCGCAAATGATGCACGACCTGATTGCTGCTACCGCGCCAGATAAGCGCCGGGTCCTTGAGATCCTGCACAAATTTGCCATCGACCAGCACGTTGATGAGATCCACCACCTGCATCTGTGCGGCGTTGAGTTCATCGAGCTTGTAACCGGTCCATACCCAGATGTCTTTCCCCGGACATTCAGCGCGAATACGCTGTACCAGTTTCAGGATATCCGGCACGTTTTGCGGATGCAGCGGATCGCCGCCGGACAGCGAAATACCCTGGCGATGAATGCGCGTGTCGTTAAGATCGGCAACGATCTTGTCTTCCATCTCTTTGGTGAATGGCAGACCGGAGTTTAACCGCCATGTGCTTTTGTTATAGCAGCCAGGGCATTCATGCACGCACCCGGAAACAAACAAGGTGCAGCGGGTGCCGGGGCCGTTAACGATATCGACGGGATAATATTGGTGGTATTGCATAGAAGATGTCCAGAAAGCATGTAGGCCGGATAAGGTGCTTGCACCTCATCCGGCAACATTGTGATGCCTGATGGCGACGCGATTGCGTCTTATCAGGCCTACGGCCTTTGCAAACGGAAATTAACCTATCTGCCCGTTACCTAAGTGCTTAACGCGGCGCTTCACTTCTTCCTGCTTACCAGCGTTAAACGGACGCGCGTCCGGGCTGCCTAAATAACCGCATACGCGGCGGGTGACCGACACGCGGGCCGCGTCGTGGTTACCACATTTCGGGCAGGTGAAGCCTTTGCTGGTGCATTCGAACTCACCAGTAAAGCCACATTCGTAGCACTCATCGATTGGCGTGTTGGTCCCGTAATACGGCACGTGCTGGTAGCTGTAATCCCACACGTCTTCCAGCGCTTTCAGGTTGTGCTGAATATTCGGGTACTCGCCGTAGCAAATGAAGCCTCCGCTTGCCAGCGGCGGGTACGGCGCTTCGAAGTCGATTTTGTCGTATGGGTTCACCTTCTTCTCTACATCAAGGTGGAAGCTGTTGGTGTAGTAACCTTTGTCGGTTACGCCTGGTACCACACCAAATTCGGCGGTATCGAGACGGCAGAAGCGGTCACACAGGTTTTCGCTTGGCGTGCTGTACAGGCTGAAACCGTAGCCGGTTTCGTCTTTCCACTGATCAACAGCCTGACGCAGACGTTCGACAATGGCGATACCTTTGGCGCGCAGCTCTTCGCTGTCGTACAGGTGCTTATCACCAAACAGCGCGTTGATGGTCTCGTGAATGCCGATGTAACCCAGAGAGATGGATGCGCGGCCATTTTTAAAGATTTCAGACACATCATCGTCCGCTTTCAGGCGAACACCGCAGGCACCTTCCATATACAGGATTGGCGCAACGCGGGCTTTCACACCTTCCAGACGCGCGATACGGGTCATCAGCGCTTTACGTGCCAGAATCAGACGGTCGTCGAGCAGTTTCCAGAAGGTGGCTTCGTCACCATGGGCTTCCAGCGCGATGCGTGGCAGGTTCAGGCTAATAACGCCAAGGTTGTTACGTCCGTCGTGAACCTGTTCGCCGTTTTCGTTTTCCCAGACACCGAGGAAGCTACGGCAGCCCATTGGGGTTTTGAACGAACCGGTGACTTTCACTACCTGATCGTAGTTCAGGATATCCGGGTACATACGCTTGCTTGCGCATTCCAGCGCCAGCTGTTTAATGTCGTAGTTTGGATCGCCAAACTTGTGGTTCAGACCGTCACGAATCGCGAATACCAGTTTCGGGAAGACGGCTGTTTTACGGTTTTTACCCAGTCCCGCGATGCGGTTACGCAGAATGGATTGCTGGATCAAGCGGGATTCCCAACTGGTCCCCAGGCCAAAACCAAAGGTGACGAATGGCGTCTGACCATTAGCGGTATGCAGGGTATTCACTTCATACTCAAGGGACTGGAATGCGTCGTAGCACTCTTTCTCGGTACGGGAATGTGCATAACCATCAGCATCCGGGATCTGCCACTCTTCAGCGGTTTTACGGTGTTTATTAAAGCTCTCGGTCACGAATGGCGCGAGGACTTCATCAATACGGTTGATCGTGGTGCCACCATAAATATGGCTGGCAACCTGCGCGATGATTTGTGCAGTGACGGCGGTCGCGGTCGAGATGGATTTTGGCGGCTCAATCTCCGCGTTACCCATCTTAAAGCCCTGTGTCAGCATACCTTTCAGGTCGATCAGCATGCAGTTAAACATCGGGAAGAACGGCGAGTAGTCGAGATCGTGATAGTGAATATCACCACGCTCGTGTGCCTGGACGACATCACGCGGCAGCAGGTGCTGGCGCGCATAATGTTTGGCGACGATACCCGCCAGCAGGTCACGCTGGGTCGGGATCACTTTGCTGTCTTTGTTGGCATTTTCATTCAGCAGAGCAGAGTTGGTTTGCTCAACCAGACCACGAATTTCCTGGTTCAGACGGCCACGTTTTTCACGCTGTATATCACGGTCGTGGCGATATTCGATGTACGCACGGGCGAGTTGTTTGTACGGACCAGACATCAGTTGGTTTTCTACCGCGGTCTGGATCTCGTTGATATCGACCTGGCTGCGCTCATTCATCTGACTGCTAACGACTTCTGCGACGGTGGCACAGTAATCTGCGTCATCGACTCCCGCTGCTTTAGCTGCACGCAGAATGGCTTCTTTGATGCGCTCTGATTTAAACGGCACTTTACAGCCATCTCGTTTCATCACATGCGGTGTCATGATCACTCCATATTTATAAGAACAGGTTATCCACAGAGGTTGGGGAAGCGGCCATGGGTTTATTCATCTATCAGGCCAATGACTTCCCGCAATCCTGACCCACTTTATCCACAATTCCACCGCTAGCCGGGGAAATGTCGTTGTAGCAATTGTAGTCGATTAATACAACATATTGGGTCGGCGTGCATTTTAAGTTCTATATGTAGTGATTTGCATCAAGGATGTTTACGATTTATTTGATGTAGCGCAAAGTAAAAACTGGAGCGTACAGATGACGGGCACTGTAGCCGATTGTAAATTGTGGCAAGAAAAATCTGATTAATTATTCAACAAAAACAGGAAGGTAAGACAGACATCTTCGGTGAAGCCCGGTAGCGCTATACGTACCGGGCTCAAAGCCAATTGCAAGCTATTTTTGCAGCCACCAGATGGCTTCAAAAGGACGTAATGTCATATCGCCTGGCTGGCTGGCGACCTCGGCGTAGTTGTGCATCATCACCTGCCAGTTTCCCTGGGTGTTGGCGGGTTGCCAGGGCTGGAAGGTGTTGCTCAGGTTGGCAATGACCAGAAGCCGTTGCCCTTGCCACTCGCGCTGATAGCACCATATGTGCGGGCTGTCAGGTAGCAGATCCTGGTAATCACCCCAGGTGAGAACCGGCTCTGCTTTACGCAATGCGATCAACTTCTGATAGGTATAGAACACAGAGTCGTCATCATTCAGCGCCGCTGCGACATTGATATCCGCTGCGTTGTCGCACAGATTGATCCATGGTTCACCCTGCGTGAAGCCTGCGTGCTTGCTGGTATCCCATTGCATCGGCGTGCGGCTATTATCACGGGATTTACTGGCCAGAATCGCCAGTAATTCGCCGGCATCGCGTCCCTGCGCATTCAGCTCAGCGAACATGTTATGGCTTTCTACGTCGCGATAATCGGTTATCTGGCGGAAGTGTGGGTTGGTCATGCCAATCTCTTCCCCCTGATAGATATAAGGCGTGCCCTGCATACCGTGCAGCACCATGGCCAGCATTTTAGCGGCAGGAACGCGGTATTTCTCTTCATCGCCGAAACGCGAAACGATACGTGGCTGATCGTGATTACACCAGAACAGCGCGTTCCAGGCGATGTTGTGCATGCCTTGCTGCCAGTGGCGGAACAGGGTTTTTAGCGCCACATAGTCGGGTTTTGCTAGCGTCCATTTCTCTCCATTGGGGTAATCCACTTTCAGATGGTGGAAGTTAAAGGTCATCGACAGCTCACTACCATCCTGGGCGGCGTATTGCTGGCAATGTTCCAGCGTAGTGGATGACATTTCTCCCACCGTCATCAGGTTGCGTGGGGTAAAGACATCGCGGTTCATCTCACGCAAAAATTCATGTGCGCGTGGACCGTCGGTATAAAAACGGCGTCCATCGCCGTCTGGATCGTTCGGGAAGTCCTGATCTTTAGAGATAAGATTCACCACGTCGAGACGCAGACCGTCCACGCCGCGATCGGCCCAGAACTCGCACACTTTTTTTAGCTCAGCGCGAACCGCCGGGTTCTCCCAGTTCAGATCGGCCTGCTCTGGGGCAAAGAGGTGCAGATAATACTGCTCGCTTTCGGCGTGCCAGCTCCAGGCACTGCCGCCAAATTTGGAGCGCCAGTTGTTCGGGCTGGCCTCTGACGTGCCATCGCGCCAGAAATAAAACTGACGATACGGGCTATTTTTATCCAGCGCTTCACGAAACCAGGCGTGCTGGGTTGAAGTATGGTTAAACACCATATCGAGAATAATGCGGATGCCACGTGCCTTCGCCTGCGCGACCAGTTCGTCAAAGTCTGCAAGCGTACCGTAGGCCGGATCGACGGACATATAGTTAGCGACGTCATAGCCGTTATCAACTTGCGGTGAAATGTAGAATGGCGTCAGCCAGATAGCATCGACCCCCAGTTTCTGCAGGTAGTCGAGACGCTGTGTTACACCGCGCAAATCACCGGTACCGCTACCGGTGGTGTCCTGAAAACTCTTGGGATAAATTTGATAGATAACGCCGTTTTGCCACCAGTGTGGAATATTCATTGCTGTTTCCTGGAGATACGATGGGGCGCAACTGCGCCCCGAAGAAAAGTCAGACAATCTGTAAGGTGCCCTGACGGTATTTACGCTGGTAGATGAACGAAGTCAGTACCATCGGGATAACAATTGAAATCACCATCGCCAGACCAAATACCTGCCAGTACGTTGGCTGGATGGAGAGGATGCCCGGCAAGCCGCCGACGCCAATGCCGTTTGCCATCACGCCGTTCAGGCCGCACAACAACCCGGCAAGGCCCGAACCAATCATCGCGCACAGCATCGGGAAGCGATATTTCAGGTTGATGCCGTACATCGCGGGTTCAGTTACCCCCAGATAGGCGGAGATCGCAGCAGGAACAGAGATTTCACGCTCATTGTGTTTACGGCTGGAGATAATGATGCCGACCACCGCAGAGGCCTGAGCGATGTTAGACAGCGCAATCAGCGGCCATACCGGTGTGCCGCCCATGCTCTGGATCATCTGCATATCGATAGCCAGCGTGGTCTGATGTACACCGGTGATCACCAGCGGGGCATACAGGAAGCCGAACAATGCTGCGCCAATCGGGGCAAAGCTGCCGGTCAGCAGATGGCGGACGGCAAACGCGACACCGTCGCCGATCATGCGGCCAAATGGACCGATAAAGGCATGGGCGAGGAATACGGCCAGGATCAGCGAACATACCGGGACGATGACCAGGTACAGATAATCCGGGACGATGCGTTTCATCCGCGTTTCAATAAAGCCGAGCGCCAGGCCCGCCAGCAGCGCCGGAATAACCTGCGCCTGGTAGCCCACTTTCTCGATACTGAACAGGCCGAAGTTCCACACTTCCGGTACCTGCTGGCCGAGCAAATAGGCGTTCATCAGTTGCGGAGAAACCAGCGTGACGCCTAGCACGATGCCGAGGATCGGCGTACCGCCCATTTTCTTCACGGCAGACCAACAAATCCCCACCGGCAGATAGAAGAAGATCGCTTCGCCAATCAGCCACAAGAAGTCGTAGAGCGTTTTGAGCGAGGGATGCATCTGCGCCAGCGTCTGACCGTTGCTCATCGGCACATCGCCGATGACGTTACGAAAACCTAAGATCAAACCACCGCTGATCAGCGCAGGGAGCAGTGGGAAGAAAATCTCCGCGAAGTGAGAAATCAGCTGCTCGTGCCACTTCATGTTCTGCCGCGCCGCTTTCTTTGCCTGCTCTTTGTCGGCACTGGCTTGTCCGGTGGTCGCCAACAGCGCCTTGTAGTAATCACCTACCTCAGTGCCAATCACCACCTGAAACTGCCCGGCGTTGGTGAAGCAGCCTTTGACCATCGGTAGCTGTTCGATCTCTTTGGGTCTAGCATTCGCGGGTTGATTCAACACAAAACGCAGGCGCGTAATGCAGTGACTCACCGTGGCGATATTGTCGCGCCCGCCAACCAGCTCTATCAGCCGGTCGATATCCGCTTGTTTTACTTTGCTCATGATGACGTGTGTTCCCCGTAGATCGGATTAGACGCTTTCGCGACGTCATCCGGCAGCTGTCTCGTTGTTGGTGCCAGAGTATATCGTCGGTGAATATTTAAAAATGGGAACGTTCCCGAAACGCAGCGAAGATCACAAATTAGTGCTCAGAAAGCGATCAGGAGAGGGTGGCAGGAATGACGATTTGCCGCAGTTCGCTGCGGCCGTTGATCTGTTCGATCAGCTGTAACGCCGCTTGCCGCCCGGCTTCAGCGTAGCCGGGATCGACGGTGATGATCTCCGGATGGAGGAATTTCATCAGCGGCGTATTACCGACGCTTGCCAGTTGCAGGTTGTCGATTCGCTGTTCCTGCAGGTATTTACTGACGCCAAGGGCAAGCGTGTCCGTTGCACAGACTAACGCGGTGGTTTCCGGCGTAATAACATCGGCGGCATGCTCATAGCCCTGCTTCATGGCAAGACCAGGCAGAGCAGCGACAGGATGCAGCTTATGTTTCTTGCAGAAGGTCAGGTAGGCCTCATGACGGCGCTTACCGGTGGTGACATCGCTATGGGGGACGCCAAGGAAACTGATATGACGATGTTCGCGATCGTACAGACGCTGCATCAGGGTATGAATGGCACCTTCGTCGTCATAACAGACGGAGGCAAAGCCTTTGGCATCCCTGGCCAGCAGTACCAGAGAGTCCTGCCAGGAGGTGAGCATGGTTTCCGTTACGCCGGTAAAACCAAACAGCACGACCCCATCAATGTTGCGACGTTTAAGCATTCCCAGATGTTCTTCTACCAGCTCAGGTGAGAACTGGCTTTCCATCATAATCGGATCGTAACCCTGCTCATAAAAGGCGGGCAGCATGGTCTGTACTGCGAGGTTTTCTGAAAGTGAGTCCAGACGTGTGACGATAATCGCCACGACTTTGTCGCTTTGCCCACGCATGGCACGTGCGGAGCGGGAAGGGGAGAAACCGTGCTGATTCATCACTGCTTCAACACGTTCACGGGTGCGTTCGCTAACGCCGCTTTCGTTGTTGAGCACGCGGGAAACCGTTGATTTCCCCACGCCGCTTAAGCGGGCGATGTCTTTAATAGTCAGCCGATTTTGCATCCTGTTTTCCCGTTGCGCACTTTTTCAGTTATACCAAAGAGAGTAACTTTACTCATGTGGAGTGCAATGGGCAAAGTCTGCTTTAAACCGTTCACCCTTCAGGCGATGTGTATACGTTTGGTTTAGTTTCCGTGCTGTATCATACCGCCATAATTGTCACAAACCTTATGGTTTTCTGCGTATAATCCGCAGCGCTTATCATTCACTTACCGGAGGCTATATGGATCCCGATCCCACCCCTCTCCCGAAATGGAGAACCCCCCTTCTCCGGTAAGCCTGTCTTCACTGTCTTACCGGAGCTGTAAGACAGTGACGTTCTGACGTCCCTGTTGTGATTTTAAAATTGCCACCAGGCAAGGCTTTGCCACGCCTGAAGGATTTACTGCGCCCGTTTATACTGGTGCAGAGGGACTGCCTATGTTCAAAAATATAACCCGCCAGCTGTTTGCCCAGCTTAACCGCCATTTGCCGCATCGTTTGGTGCATCGCGATCCGTTGCCTAATGCCCAGACCGTTGCCAGCACGCCGATCCCACCGTCACTCAGTGAACATTGCCTGAAGATGGCGCTGATGGATGAAGAGGCGCTGTGGAAAACGTTTGATGCGCATCCGGAAGGATTGAATGCCGCAGAAGTGGAGAGCGCCCGCGAAAATCATGGTGAAAACCAATTGCCGACGCAAAAGCCATCGCCGTGGTGGGTTCATCTGTGGGTCTGCTACCGCAACCCGTTTAATATTCTGCTGACTATTCTGGGCGGCATTTCTTATGCCACCGAAGATCTGTTTGCTGCGGGCGTCATCGCCTTGATGGTGTGTATCTCAACGCTGCTGAATTTTGTGCAGGAGGCGCGTTCCACCAAAGCGGCGGACGCGCTGAAAGCGATGGTCAGCAATACCGCAACCGTCCTGCGTGTCATCAACGAAAAAGGGGAGAACGGCTGGGTTGAACTGCCGATCGACCAGCTGGTTCCTGGCGATATTATTAAGCTGGCAGCCGGCGATATGATCCCGGCCGATTTACGTATCGTCCAGGCGCGCGATCTGTTTGTGGCGCAGGCTTCGCTGACCGGTGAGTCTTTGCCGGTTGAGAAAGTGGCGACAAGCCGTGACCCGCAGCAAAGCAACCCGCTGGAGTGCGATACCCTGTGTTTTATGGGCACTAATGTGGTGAGCGGAACGGCACAGGCCATTGTCATTGCCACCGGGGCGAACACCTGGTTTGGACAACTGGCAGGCCGCGTCAGCGAGCAGGAAAGCGAGCAAAATGCCTTCCAGAAAGGGATCAGCCGCGTCAGCATGTTGTTGATCCGTTTTATGCTGGTGATGGCGCCCATTGTCCTCATCATCAACGGCTACACCAAAGGTGACTGGTGGGAAGCGGCGCTGTTTGCGCTGTCTGTCGCGGTGGGGCTGACCCCGGAAATGCTGCCAATGATCGTCACCTCAACGCTGGCGCGCGGGGCGGTGAAGCTGTCCAAACAGAAGGTTATCGTCAAACACCTCGATGCCATCCAGAACTTTGGCGCGATGGATATTCTGTGCACCGATAAAACCGGTACTCTGACTCAGGATAAAATAGTGCTGGAGAATCATACCGATATCTCCGGTAAGCCCAGCGAACACGTCCTGTATTCCGCGTGGCTGAACAGCCATTATCAGACCGGGCTGAAGAATCTGCTGGATACGGCGGTTCTCGAAGGTGTGGATGAAGAATCTGCCCGTCAGCTCTCTACCCGCTGGCAGAAAATTGATGAGATCCCGTTTGATTTTGAGCGTCGTCGGATGTCGGTGGTGGTCGCTGAAGAAACCGATGTGCATCAACTGGTGTGCAAAGGCGCGTTGCAGGAGATCCTCAGTGTTTGCACCCAGGTGCGCCATAACGGGGAAATTGTCCCGCTGGATGAGAACATGCTGCGCCGGGTGAAACGCGTTACCGATACGCTGAACCGCCAGGGGCTGCGCGTGGTGGCGGTGGCGACGAAATACCTGCCTGCGCGTGAGGGCGATTACCAACGTATTGATGAGTCAGACCTGATCCTTGAAGGCTATATCGCCTTCCTCGATCCACCGAAAGAAACGACCGCACCGGCGCTGAAAGCCCTGAAAGCCAGCGGTATTACGGTGAAAATTCTCACCGGTGACAGCGAGCTGGTGGCGGCGAAAGTGTGTCATGAAGTGGGTCTGGATGCAGGTGATGTGGTTATCGGCAGCAGCATTGAAGGGTTAAGCGACGACGAGCTGGCAAAACTGGCTCAGCGTACCACGCTGTTTGCCCGCCTGACGCCAATGCACAAAGAGCGCATTGTCACACTGCTCAAGCGTGAAGGTCACGTAGTGGGTTTTATGGGCGATGGTATCAACGATGCCCCGGCGTTGCGCGCGGCAGACATTGGTATTTCTGTTGATGGTGCGGTTGATATTGCGCGTGAAGCGGCAGACATCATCCTGCTGGAAAAGAGCCTGATGGTGCTGGAAGAAGGGGTGATCGAAGGGCGTCGTACCTTCTCGAACATGTTGAAGTACATCAAAATGACGGCCAGTTCCAACTTTGGCAACGTGTTTAGCGTGCTGGTGGCGAGCGCATTTCTGCCGTTCCTGCCGATGTTGCCGCTGCACTTACTGATTCAGAACCTGCTGTATGATGTATCCCAGGTGGCGATCCCGTTTGATAACGTTGATGAAGAGCAGATTAAAAAGCCGCAGCGCTGGAACCCTGCCGAGCTGGGACGCTTTATGATTTTCTTTGGACCGATCAGCTCTATCTTCGACATTCTGACATTTTGCCTGATGTGGTTCGTTTTCCATGCCAATACGCCAGAACATCAGACGTTGTTCCAGTCAGGCTGGTTCGTGGTCGGTCTGTTGTCGCAAACGCTGATTGTGCATATGATCCGTACCCGTCGTGTGCCGTTCATCCAGAGCCGCGCCGCATGGCCGTTGATGCTGATGACGCTGGTCGTGATGGTGGTGGGCATTGCGTTACCGTTCTCGCCATTGGCCAGCTACCTGCAATTGCAGGCATTGCCGCTGAGCTACTTCCCGTGGCTGATTGCGATTCTGGCAGGCTACATGACATTGACCCAGTTAGTGAAAGGTTTTTATAGCCGTCGTTACGGCTGGCAATAACCGCTAAACGTCTCAACAGGATGGTGTTAACACCATCCTGCATTTCTCTTCTTCATTCGAAGATATTCCTCCGTAATATTGTTGTTTTATTTTTATTGAAATACTAACGCGGCTAATTAGTCTAAAACCGCGTCCTTTGCGTTGCTTTTCTATCAGGAAAACGATCTGCGTTGCAAAAATGAAACAGCGTGCTAAAAATTATAGAGCTTAGTTTTTTTTTGTGAAGGCAGTCATCGAAATAAATTGTTACACCAGTTAGTCTGCACCGGTAACGTCGTTAAGAAAGTTTCTCGCTGCCCATTTTTAATTCCGGCAGTCATTTGCTCTGCAAGCTATTCCTGTTAATGGATATTATGAACTTCTGGAGAAGGACAAATGAAACTGACAAAAAACCTGATAAGTCTGTGTATTGGTGCTTCGGTATTACTGGCCAGCCATTCAACGTTGGCACAAACCTTCCGCGCCGCAGACGTGCATCCGGCTGATTACCCGAACGTGGTGGCAGTGAAACACATGGGGGAAAAGCTCAGCGCGGCGACCGATGGTCGTCTGGAGATTAAAACATTTCCAGGTGGCGTGTTAGGTGATGAAAAACAGATGATTGAACAGGCACAATTAGGCGCTATTGATATTATTCGCGTCTCGATGACACCTGTCGCTGCTATCCTCCCTGAAATTAACGTATTTACCCTGCCGTATATTTTCCGTGATGAAGACCATCTGCATAAGGTTCTCGACGGTATGATCGGCCAGGAAATTGGCGACCGTCTGACGGCCAATACCAAATCACGGCTGGTGTTTTTGGGCTGGATGGATGCGGGGACGCGTAACCTGATCACTAAAAATCCGGTGGTGAAACCGGAAGATTTACACGGTATGAAGATCCGCGTTCAAGGGAGTCCGATAGCGCTGGATACCCTGAAAGCGATGGGCGCTAACTCCGTTGTAATGGGCGTCAGTGAAGTCTTTAGCGGCATGCAGACAGGGGTTATTGATGGAACGGAAAATAACCCACCGACGTTTGTCGCGCACAACTATTTACCTGTCGTTAAAAACTACACCTGGAGCAAACATTTTATTATTCCTGAATTATTTCTTTTCTCGAAAGCGAAATGGGATAAATTGAAAAAAGAAGATCAGGATCTCATTATTAAGCTCGCTAAAGAAGCCCAGGTAGAGCAACGCAAACTTTGGCAGGATTATAATGCGAAATCACTGGAAACGATGAAAGCCAACGGCGTTCAGTTCCACGATATTGATACGGACTATTTCTATAAAGCCACTCAGTCAGTGCGGGATAATTACGGTAAAGAACACCAGGATTTGATCAAGCGTATTCAGGATGTGCAGTAGTTCATCGGGCGGATGATATCCGCCTGAATCATTTGATTAATTCGAGGTGATGATTATGGGTGAATGCTATTCATCGGTAATGGATTTTCTTTATCGGGTCTCAATGTGGATTGCCGGTGTGGCATTATTGGTGATGGTTGCCATTATACCGATTGGGATATTCGCACGTTATGTCCTGAACAATGCCCTGTCATGGCCTGAACCCGTCGCTATTCTCTGCATGGTGACATTCACCTTTATTGGTGCTGCGGTAAGTTATCGCGCAGGCTCGCATATCGCAGTCAGTATGGTCACTGATCGCCTGGGTGAAAGCGCCCGTCGTTATTGCTTTATTGTCGCGGATATCATGCTGGCGGCAATAAGCCTGTTTATCCTCTGGTACGGAACCAATCTTTGTCTTGAACTGTGGGATCAACCCGTTGCGGAATTCCCGATTTTAAGCGCCGGGCAAAACTATCTTCCGCTGCCAATTGGCTCTGCTATCACGCTGCTCTTTATTGTTGAGAAGATCTGCCGTGGCCCGCAGTACCAGCGTCCTGTTGTCATGCTGGGTTCGACCAGCTAATTACCGCCCCCATTTCATTAAGGAAAGCAGATGGATGCATTTATTCTCGTCTTTACGCTTGGCATCATGCTGGCGATTGGGGTACCGGTAGCGTACGCGGTAGGGATTAGCGCCATCATTGGTGCCTGGTACATTGATATCCCACTGGAAGCGGTGATGATCCAACTGACCAGTGGCGTGAACAAGTTCTCCCTGCTGGCGATCCCGTTCTTTATTCTGGCTGGCGCGATCATGGCCGAAGGCGGAATTGCGCGTCGGTTAGTGAATTTTGCCTACATTTTTGTTGGTTTTATTCGCGGAGGCTTGTCACTGGTCAACATCGTAGCATCGACCTTTTTTGGCGCAATTTCAGGATCGTCGGTGGCAGACACCGCTTCCATCGGTTCGGTGATGATCCCGGAGATGGATAAAAAAGGTTACCCTCGCGACTTTGCCGCGGCGGTGACCGCCAGCGGTTCGGTGCAGGCAATCCTTACGCCGCCCAGCCATAACTCGGTTATCTACTCGCTGGCAACGGGTGGGACGGTGTCGATTGCCGCGCTATTTATCGCCGGGATCCTGCCGGGCCTGCTGTTAAGCTTGAGCCTGATGGTGATGTGCGTGGCGTTTGCCCATAAACGCGGCTATCCAAAAGGCGAGCGCGTGCCGTTTCGCCAGGCGCTGAAGATTTTCGTCGATACGCTGTGGGGATTGATGACGGTGGTGATCATCATGGGGGGGATCCTGTCGGGCATCTTTACCGCGACGGAATCCGCGGCGATTGCCTGCCTGTGGGCCTTCTTCGTCACCATGTTTATCTATCGCGACTATAAATGGTCTGAACTGCCGAAGCTGATGTTCCGCACGGTGAAAACAGTCACCATCGTGATGATCCTGATTGGTTTTGCTGCCGCGTTTGGCGCTGTCATGACCTACATGCAGTTGCCGATGCGCATCACCGACGCATTCACCAGTATCTCGGATAACAAATACGTCATCCTGATGTGCATTAACATTATGCTGCTGCTGATTGGTACGTTGATGGATATGGCGCCGCTGATCCTGATCCTGACACCAGTCCTGCTGCCAGTGACCAACGCGCTCGGCATTGATCCGGTTCATTTCGGCATGATCATGTTGGTGAACTTAGGGATCGGGTTGATTACGCCGCCGGTAGGGTCGGTGCTGTTTGTCGCCAGCGCGGTGAGTAAGCAGAAGATTGAACAAGTGGTGAAGGCGATGCTGCCGTTCTACCTCGTCCTGTTCCTGGTGCTGATGTTGGTAACCTACATTCCGGCGATTTCGTTGTTCCTGCCGAAACTGTTTGGTGTGCTGTGATAAATGCCCGGTGGCGCTCGCGCTTACCGGGCCTACAAATTACGCTTCCGTCGGCCGGATAAGGCGAAACCGCCATCCGGCACAAGGAAACTTAGCGACGTACGGCGATCGCTTCAATCTCGATTTTCACGTCTTTCGGCAGACGGGCAACTTCCACGCAAGAGCGTGCCGGGAAAGTCGCGTTGTGCTCAGTGAAGAACGCTTCGTAGGTGGCGTTGACGGTTGCGAAATCGTTCAGGTCTTTTACAAAAACGGTCGTTTTTACGATATCGCCCACTTTCAGGCCTGCTGCTTCAACGATAGCTTTTACGTTTTCCAGCGACTGACGCGCCTGAGCGGACACGTCTTCCGCTACGGCACCGGTTTTCGGATCGACCGGAATCTGACCTGAAGTGATTACCATGCTACCCAGGTCAACGCCCTGAACGTATGGGCCGATAGCGGCTGGTGCATTTTCCGTCGCAATAGTTTTGCTCATGATATCTCCAGATGAACTGCAGTATTAAGGTGTTAGCCATTATAGAGAGGCAACATTTCAATACCAACCGCAATTAGTTGGCCAGCACCACATAATGCGAAAACTCTTTTTCACAGTATTTGCATTTGAGCGCGATATCATCAGCGCGTTTTTTCACTGAAAAGCTGGAGGAAACCGGTTCAGCATGGCTGATGCAGTTGCTGTTCGGGCAGACCAGCACGTTGTCGATTCGTTCCGGCAGGCTCGGACGTGATTTACCCACCACGTCATAATCGTCAATGCGGTTCACCGTCGCCTGTGGCGCGTACAGAGAAAGCTGGTTAACTTGCTCATCGGTCAGGAAGGTGTTTTCAATTTTAATCAGGTCTTTACGACCCATTTCGCCTGACGGCAGGTTCAGACCGATGGTGATACGCTGATCGGTTTCTGTCAGCTTGAACAGCGTCAGCAGTTTAAAACCAACCTGTGCGGGAATATGGTCAATCACGGTGCCGCGTTTGATGGCTTCAACCTGCAGTTTGTTATCGTGTGTCATCTCTTTTTCTCCCTTACAGTGCCAGTTCGCTATTCAGTACCAGTGCCAGTAACGCCTGGCGGGCGAAGATGCCGTTGCCAGCCTGCTGGAAATACCAGGCGTGCGGCGTCTTATCGACATCGGTGGTGATCTCATCGATACGCGGCAGTGGGTGCAACACTTTCATGTTCGCTCTGGCACCATTCAGGTCGCTGGCACGCAGGACGAACTGTGCTTTCACGTTGGCGTATTCGGAAGGGTCCAGACGTTCTTTTTGCACGCGGGTCATGTAGAGAATATCAACCTCTGCCATAACCTCTTCGATGGTGCCGTGCAGGCTCCAGGCGATACCTTTTTCATTTAGCATGTCCAGAATGTATTGCGGCATGGCCAACGCATCCGGGGCGATGAAGTAGAAGCGGTTGCCTTCGAATTTCGCCAGTGCCTGGGTCAGGGAGTGGACGGTACGACCATACTTCAGGTCACCCACCATGGCGATTTGCAGATTGTCCAGGCGGCCCTGGGTTTCCTGAATGGTGAACAGGTCCAGCAGCGTTTGGGTGGGATGCTGGTTCGACCCATCGCCTGCGTTCAGTACCGGCACGTTGCCGGAGAACTCTGTGGCCAGACGGGCAGCACCTTCCTGCGGATGACGCATCACAATGGCGTCAACATAGGTACTGATGACGGAAATGGTATCAGCCAGCGTTTCACCTTTTTTGCCCAGTGATGTGTTGCTGCTGTCAGAGAAACCCACCACGCTGGCACCCAGGCGGTGCATCGAGGTTTCAAAGGATAAACGGGTGCGCGTCGATGCCTCAAAGAAGCAGCTGGCTATCACCTTATGCTTTAGCAGCTCCGGCTGTGGGTTGGCTTTCAGTTTCGCCGCTGTCGCGAGAACCAGATTGAGGTCATCGCGGCTGAGGTCATTTATGGAAATGATGTGTTTTTGATAGAGCGGGTTAGCCATGTTTATCTCCTGACACCTGGGCAAAAAAAAGCCCCTCAATTGAGGGGCTTGGAATGGATGATCAACGGAAAGAAAAACGGCAGGCCAGCGTCCTTTTTCAGACGCGGTAAGACAAAATGTCGTACACACTGAACCATACATCCTCCCGGCAAATTGTCCGCGATTATACTCAGCTCCGTTATGGGATCAAGCGAAAAATGCACAATTTATTCATCGCAAACGATTCTCATGAATATTCATGCACCCTGCCGGGTGATCGGCTACGTTGAGATAAACATGCGTTGACGCAAAATATCAGCAAATAGCAGTGGTATGGCAGACGGTTTTTTCGTATAACAACTAAAATGAAACATTGTTTTAATTAAGGGGTTTGAGATGATTGTCGGCAATATTCACAACCTGGATGTCTGGCTGCCAGAAGAGCTGCGTCAGGCGATTGAACACATCAAGGCGCACGTGACGGATGCGACGGAAAAGGGTAAGCATGACATCGACGGTGATCGTCTGTTTTATCTGATTGCAGAAGATATGACGGAGCCGTTTGCCCAGCGTCGCGCTGAGTATCACGCCCGTTATCTGGATATTCAGATCCTGCTCAAAGGCCAGGAAGGCATGACCTTCAGTACACAGCCTGCGGGCGCGCCGGAAACCGACTGGCTGGCGGATAAAGATATCGCCTTCGTGGCGGAAGGGGTACAGGAGAAAACGGTCGTGCTGAACGAAGGTGACTTCGTGGTGTTCTATCCGGGTGAAGTGCATAAACCGCTGTGCGCAGTCGGTGCTCCGGCACTGGTGCGCAAAGCCGTGGTGAAAATGCGGGTGGCATAAGCGTGATTGCCGGGTGCGGCTTCGCCTTGCCCGGCCAACGGGAGCGCGGTTGTAGGCCGGATAAGATGCTTAGCATCGCCATCCGGCATATGCCTTCACTTCGCTAATGTCGCCACCATCACCGCTTTGATGGTGTGCATCCGGTTTTCCGCCTGAGAGAATACGATACTGGCGGGGGATTCAAAGACCTCATCGGTCACTTCCATACCGCCGTGCAAACCATACTCTTGTGCCATTTGTTTACCCAGCACGGTCTGATCGTCATGAAACGCGGGCAGACAGTGCAGGAACTTCACCTGTGGATTACCCGTCAGCGCCATCATCGCGCTATTAACCTGATAGTTACGCAGCAGCGCAATACGCTCTGCCCACTTCTCTTTTGCTTCGCCCATCGAGACCCAGACGTCGGTGTAGATAAAGTCCGCACCTTTTACACCTGTGGCAACGTCTTCGGTCAGCGTAATATTGCCGCCATTTTTCTGTGCCAGCGCTTTGCACTCCGCCACCAGGCTCTCTTCAGGCCAGCACGCTTGTGGTGCAACCAGGCGTAGATCCAGCCCGGTTAACGCGGCGGCTTCCAGCATGGAATTACCCATATTGTTGCGGGCATCACCGGTATAGACCAGCGTCATCTCATTAAACGCTTTACCCGGCAGGTGTTCCTGCATAGTTAACAGATCCGCCAGCAACTGAGTGGGGTGAAACTCGTCGGTTAATCCGTTCCATACCGGAACTCCGGCATATTCCGCCAGCGTCTCGACAATCTCCTGACCGTGACCCCGATACTGAATACCGTCGTACATACGACCGAGCACGCGGGCGGTGTCTTTGATCGACTCTTTATGACCAATCTGGCTGCCGCTTGGCCCGAGATACGTCACGCGAGCACCCTGATCGTATGCGGCAACTTCGAAAGAGCAACGGGTACGAGTCGAGTCTTTTTCGAAGATGAGCGCAATGTTTTTACCGGTGAGCTTAGCGACCTCAGTACCGTTTTTCTTATCTGCCTTGAGCTGTGCGGCGAGCTGTAGCAGTGACGTGAGTTCAGCAGAGGTGAAATCAAGCAATTTCAAAAAGTGCTTCTGATAAAACGCAGACATGGTTCCCTCACATGGCCTAAGCCATTTATTGAATTAAAATTCAATTTATATGGGTGTTTATTCATTTGCAACCTTGTTTAACAAATCTTTCCTGGAAAGGTGGAGGCAATGTCAGCGGTATGTGACAATAAGAGTATCGGCAGGACATTATGAGGAACGAGCCATGGCAAACCCGGAACTACTGGAAGAGCAGCGTGAAGAAACACGCTTGATTATTGAAGAGTTACTCGAAGATGGCAGCGACCCTGATGCGCTGTACACCATCGAACATCACCTTTCCGCGGATGACTTTGAAACCCTGGAAAAAGCGGCAGTAGAAGCCTTCAAACTGGGTTATGAAGTGACCGAGCCTGAAGAGTTGGAAGTGGAAGAAGGCGACACAGTTATTTGCTGTGACATTCTCAGCGAATGCGCCCTGAATGCCGAACTGATCGACGCTCAGGTAGAGCAACTGATGAATCTGGCTGAAAAATTTGAAGTGGAATACGACGGGTGGGGTACCTATTTCGAAGACCCTAACGGCGAAGAAGGTGAAGACGGCGACGATGAAGACTTCGTCGACGAAGATGATGACGGCGTGCGTCACTAAGTCATCTGATGACCTACGGCAGTGTTTGCTGCCGTAGGGCAAGGACAATGTATGGATTACCCGCAAATACTCTCCCCAATCCTCAATTTTCTGCACTGCAAAACACCCCAGGCATGGCTTGATAAAGCGCAGGACCCGGCAAATCTTCCCCTGCTGCTGACCGATCACCTCGTCTGCGAGCTGAAAGCGGCACAAACAGCGATGCTGTTGGTGCGTAAATATGTCGCTGACAAAGCTGGTTCACAGGCGTTGCTGGACTGGCTGAAACCCTATGAGGCTTTTGCGTTCAGAGAGGGAGAGGAGCCTGACTTCATTGCACTGAATAAACAGATCAGCAAAAGTGTGATGCCGCAGACCGACGATCCGTGGGGGCGCAAGCTTATCGACAGCATGGTTTTGCTGATCAAAGAAGAGCTGCATCACTTCTGGCAGGTGCGCGAGGCGATGATGAGCCGCAACATCCCCTACATCAAAATTACCGCCAGTCGTTACGCCAAAGGCATGCTTAAAGAGGTTCGCACCCACGAGCCATTAACGCTAATTGATAAGCTCATTTGCGGCGCATACATTGAGGCGCGCTCCTGTGAACGGTTCGCGGCGCTGGCACCGTATCTGGATGATGATTTACAGGCGTTTTATCTGTCGCTACTACGATCAGAGGCGCGCCATTATCAGGATTACCTGGCGTTGGCACAGCAGATTTCAACCGATGACATCAGCGCCCGGGTGCGTTTCTTTGGTGAAGTGGAAGCGTCGCTGATCCTGTCTCCAGATGATGAATTCCGCTTTCACAGCGGCGTACCCGCGTAATACACCTTCCCGGCGCGGCTCGCCATGGTTGCCGCGCCATCTCTCCTCTTCCTGATACCTGCAGATAAATTCTGGTGGCTGGAAAACCATCGCCTCTACCGTAATAATCAGAACACACAACGGGGAAATATATCCCCGACATACGTATCGATTTGAATAAGGATGGTTAATGAACTGGGCACACGTAGTGTTGGCGGGCTATATCGGGGCGGTGATTGCTATCGTCGTCGGCATGTTTCGCAAAAAAGGCTGGGTAGGCAAGATCTCCGGCGCGGTGATTTTTGTGGTCGCGATTATTGCATGGAATATTTTTGACGTGCACTACCTTATCCCGCGTGAAAGTCCGGAATATGGTATGACCGAAGAGCAGAAGTTTGACAATGCGATGCGCGCCAATCCGGTGTTTCAGGTGATTAGAGAGCAGGAGCCAGCGCTAACACAAAAAATCATCACCCAGGCCGTGCAGATGAAGAACGAGGGCAAAAGTGAGCAGCAGGTTATCGATGCCATACAGCCGCAAATCCTTCAGCTACAAATGGCACGTCTGCAGCAAGCACCTGATGCTAACGTCATTGAGTATATGAAGATTAACCTCGAGCAGATTGCTGCGGTGGAAAAGGTGGGTGATGACGAATGTTTCCGTTTCCTGTTTCCGGCGGTGAAAGGGGGCATTAACCCGGTACATCTTGTCCCGCGTGAGATTATGAATCGGCGGATGGTGGGCGATATGGGCATGATGCGCGCCGCCTATGGCCCGGGTAAACATACGGTGACGGCCGAGGAAAAACAGCTGGCGCTGCAGGATTTACAAGCGATCAGCCCCGGACTGGTACAGCGCTATGGGGATGATATTCAGATTATGGCCGACCCGAATAAAGGGATTGGCAAAGAGAAGATCGCCTGTGAGATTGTGCAGGATCTCTGGACTCAGGTGCTGAAGCTGCCCACCGCTCGTGCGGCTGGCGTAATTCGCCTGATGCTTTCAGCTGAGATGCAGTAAGGCCGACACGGCCCCTCGGCGTGAAGTCAGAGGGGCTTTAACATCCGTACTTCGCAATCGACGTGGCCGGTGCAGCCAAGCGCTTCGCTGATATGCTCAAACCCTAAATGTTCATACAGACGAATAGCCTCAGTCAGGAATGCAGTTGTTTCCAGATAGCACTGCTTAAAACCCTGCTCGCGGGCATGATCCAGCGCCATCAGCGCCAGCTTTTTCGCCAGCCCCTGACCGCGTGCGCTCGACAGGAAGTACATCTTTTGCAGCTCGCAAATGTCCGGCTCGCTACAGCCTAACGGCGCAACGCCGCCGCCGCCCACGACTTCACCGTTTTGCTCAACCACCCAATAGGCCGCGCCCGGCTGGCTGTAAACCTGGAACAGTTCGTCCAGATTGGGGTCGGCAACGGTATAGCCTTTATCGGCAGTCAGGCCGTATTCGGCGGAGACCTGGCGGATCACACAGGCAATGGCGGGGTTATCGTCGGCAGCAATGCGACGCAGCGTAGCCGAGACAGGCGTAATGACACTCATAGCGAACTCATGACATAAAAGTGAGACATATGCAGTTAATACCACTGCAGAGAGGGGAAGTGCAAGCGAGGATAATTCAACACAGGTCGGATGCGCTACGCTTATCCGACCTGTGTTGACGGTGCCTGTAGGCCAGATAAGCGTAGCGCCATCCGGCAAACGTACAGGCACGATTTTTACAGCGCGGCGATGACCGCCTGCTGCTCAATCAGCTTCGCTTTGGCTTCTGCGTAACCGTCCAGTTTCTCACGCTCTTTGGCGATCACGGCTTCCGGTGCGCGAGCAACGAAACCTTCGTTGGAGAGCTTGCCTTCGATACGGGCAATCTCGCCTTCGATTTTCGCCACTTCTTTTGCCAGACGCGCCAGCTCATCTTCTTTGTTGATGAGGCCAGCCATCGGGATCAGCAGTTCGGCACCGTCGATGATTTTAGTCACGGAAACCGGACCTTTGTCATCGGCTGGCAGCACGGTGATGCTTTCCAGTCGTGCCAGGTTCAGCAGGAAGCTACGGTTGTCGTTCACACGACGCATCGCGTCAGTACTGCAACCACGCAGCAGCAGTTCCAGCGGTTTGCCTGGGGCAATGTTCATTTCCGCACGGATGTTACGTACGGCAACGATCGCCTGCTTCAACCATTCAGTGTCAGCCAGTGCCGCTTCGTCAACCTGCGCCGCGTTATATTCCGGGAACGGCTGCAGCATGATGGTATCTGCGGTGTTGCCGCAAATGACTTTCACACGCTGCCAGATGGTTTCGGTGATGAACGGAATGATCGGGTGCGCCAGACGCAGCAGACCTTCCAGCACGGTAACCAGCGTATTGCGGGTGCCGCGCAGTTCAGACTCAGAACCGCCGTTCATAACCGGCTTGGTCAGCTCCAGATACCAGTCACAGAACTGGTTCCAGGTGAATTCGTACAGAATGCCCGCAGCGATATCGAAGCGGAAGTTATCCAGCGCTTCACGGTACGCTTTGATGGTCTGGTTGAATTCAGCCAGGATCCAACGATCCGCCAGAGACAGCGTCATTTCGCCGCCATTGAAGCCGCAATCCTGGTCTTCGGTGTTCATCAGCACGAAGCGGCTGGCGTTCCACAGCTTGTTACAGAAGTTACGGTAACCTTCCAGACGTTTCATATCCCAGTTGATGTCGCGGCCGGTAGAGGCCAGCGCTGCCAGGGTGAAACGCAGGGCGTCGGTACCGTGCGGCTCAATGCCGTCCGGGAACTGCTTCTCGGTGCGCTTGGCAATCTTCTCGGCCAGCTGCGGCTGCATCATGTTGCCGGTACGTTTTTCAAGTAGTTCTGCCAGAGAAATACCATCAACCATATCCAGCGGGTCGATGACGTTACCCTTGGATTTGGACATCTTCTGGCCTTCGTCGTCACGAATCAGACCGGTCATGTAGACGGTCTTAAACGGAACCTGCGGCTTGCCGTTTTCATCTTTGATGAAGTGCATGGTCATCATGATCATGCGGGCAATCCAGAAGAAGATGATGTCAAAACCGGAGACCATCACGCTGGTTGGGTGGAACTGACGCAGCGCATCGGTGTTTTCCGGCCAGCCGAGGGTAGAGAAGGTCCACAGCGCGGAGGAGAACCAGGTATCCAGAACGTCTTCGTCCTGACGCAGGGCAACGTCGGCACCGAGGTTGTTTTCCTGACGCACCTCAGCTTCGGTACGGCCAACGTAGACGTTGCCGTCGTTGTCATACCATGCCGGGATACGGTGGCCCCACCACAGCTGACGGGAGATACACCAGTCCTGAATATCACGCATCCAGGAGAAGTACATGTTTTCATACTGCTTAGGTACGAACTGGATGTCGCCGTTCTCAACCGCTTCAACTGCCGGTTTCGCCAGCACATCTGCGCGGACGTACCACTGGTCAGTCAGCATCGGTTCGATAACCACGCCGCCACGGTCACCGTACGGCACGGTCAGATCGTGGGGTTTGATTTCTTCCAGCAGACCCAGAGCGTCAACGGCCGCAACCACGGCTTTACGCGCGGCAAAGCGTTCCAGTTTCTGGAATTCAGCCGGGATCTCGTTCGAGTAGACGTCGGATTCTTCACCTTTGGTGTCGTACACTTCCGCGGTTTCGCGGATATCACCGTCAAAGGTCAAAATGTTGATCATCGGCAGGCCGTGACGTTTACCGACTTCATAGTCGTTAAAGTCGTGTGCCGGGGTGATCTTCACGCAGCCGGTGCCTTTTTCCATATCCGCATGTTCGTCACCGACGATTGGAATGCGGCGGTTAACCAGCGGCAGAATGACGAATTTGCCGATCAGGTCTTTATAACGCGGATCTTCCGGGTTTACGGCAACGCCGGTATCGCCCAGTACGGTTTCTGGACGAGTAGTAGCAACGACCAGGTAATCTTTACCGTCTGCGGTTTTCGCGCCATCGGCCAGCGGATAGCGGATGTGCCACATCGAGCCTTTGGACTCACGGTTTTCCACTTCCAGGTCAGAGATAGCAGTGCGCAGTTTCGGGTCCCAGTTTACCAGGCGCTTGCCACGGTAAATCAGGTCTTCTTTGTACAGGCGAACAAAGACTTCTTTCACGGCATTGGAAAGACCTTCGTCCATAGTGAAGCGCTCGCGCTCCCAGTCAACAGAGTTGCCCAGGCGGCGCATCTGACGGGTAATGGTGCCGCCGGATTCCGCTTTCCACTGCCAAATTTTATCGATAAACGCTTCGCGACCGTAATCGTGACGGGTTTTACCTTCTTCAGCGGCAATCTTACGCTCAACCACCATCTGGGTGGCGATACCCGCGTGGTCGGTACCCGCCTGCCACAGAGTGTTTTTACCCTGCATGCGCTGGTAGCGGATCATGGTGTCCATGATGGTTTGCTGGAAAGCATGACCCATATGCAAACTGCCGGTGACGTTCGGCGGCGGGATCATGATGCAGAAGGACTCTTTGCTTTCATCGCCGTTAGGTTTGAAATAGCCCTGCTTTTCCCAGTGCTCGTAAAGCGGCTGTTCGATATCTTGTGGGTTGTATGTCTTTTCCATTATTTCCAGGTTGCCGTATTCAGGTTAAAACCAGCCACGCGGTAAGCTTTGTAGCGATCGCGTGCCGATTGTTTCAAAGAATCTTCGTAAGGGACGAAGTCTATCACTTCTGTGAAAGCGGTGGCAAAATCTGCAAAGCCAACGCGCAAACTGATGAGCAGGTCGCGCGGGCTGCTGTTGCGTTTCTCCGGCCAGGCTATTTCTACCGGCGCGCCGCCTCTGGGGCCTTCACCCGCCAGATTATGCGGCACAAAACTCTCTGCCGGTCTTGCCCACAATGCTTCATCCAGGCGTATGGCCTGTTTTTCATCTTCGCAGGCGATCAATACGCGCTTGCCCGCGCGCCAACGTTCTGCGGCAATTTCACACACCAGTTGCTCGACGGCGCTTAAGCCATCTTGCTGTGTGTCGTTGTCCAGAAGGTAGAACGTTGCATTCTTCATATATGGGGTTTCTTGTGGTGGATTTAAATGCGTTGCCATGATGCACCCCGTAGGCCGGATGGCGCTGCGCTTATCCGGCCTACGGGGCAATCTCAAACTTACTCTTCGCCGTTAAAACCCGCGCGATTGAGCAGGAACTGCGACAGCAACGCGACCGGACGACCGGTTGCGCCTTTGGCTTTCCCTGAACGCCATGCGGTACCGGCGATGTCCAGGTGCGCCCAGTTGTACTTACGGGTAAAGCGTGACAGGAAGCAGCCTGCGGTAATCGCGCCGCCAGGACGTCCACCGATATTCGCCATATCCGCAAAGTTTGACTCTAACTGTTCCTGATACTCATCACCCAACGGCAGGCGCCACGCGCGGTCACCCGCTTGTTCGGACGCGCCGATCAGCTCGTGCGCCAGTGGGTTATGGTTCGACATCAGGCCGGTGATGTGATGACCCAGGGCAATCACGCACGCGCCGGTCAGGGTGGCGACGTCAATGACGGCTTCGGGTTCAAAGCGCTCGACGTAGGTTAACACGTCGCACAGCACCAGACGGCCTTCAGCATCAGTATTGAGCACTTCAACAGTCTGACCAGACATAGTGGTGAGCACATCACCCGGACGATACGCGCGACCGCCAGGCATGTTTTCACAACCCGCCAGTACGCCGACGACGTTGATCGGCAGTTGGAGTTCCGCCACCATGCGCATCACACCGTACACTGCCGCAGCACCGCACATGTCGTATTTCATCTCATCCATGCCTTCGGCTGGTTTGATGGAAATACCGCCGGAGTCAAAGGTCAGCCCTTTGCCGACCAGCACAATCGGACGCGCATCTTCAGAAGGATTGCCCTTGTATTCGATGACCGACATCAGCGACTCGTTCTGCGAACCGTGGCCGACCGCAAGATAAGAGTGCATACCCAGCTCTTTCATTTGCTGCTCGCCAATGACGCGCGTCACAACATTTTTGCTGTAGCTGTCTGCCAACTGACGTGCCTGAGACGCCAGGTACGCGGCATTACAGATGTTCGGCGGCATGTTGCCGAGGTCTTTCGCCGCTTTAATCCCGGCGGCAATGGCCAGACCGTGCTGAATAGCACGTTCACCGCTGGTCAGCTCACGGCGGGTCGGTACGTTGAACACCATCTTACGCAGCGGACGACGCGGCTCGCTTTTGTTGGTCTTCAACTGATCAAAGCTGTACAGCGTTTCTTGCGCTGTTTCGACAGCCTGACGTACTTTCCAGTAGTTATTGCGGCCTTTGACGTGCAGCTCGGTCAGGAAGCAAACGGCTTCCATCGAACCGGTATCATTCAGCGTATTGATAGTTTTCTGAATGACCTGCTTGTACTGGCGCTCATCAAGCTCACGCTCTTTGCCACAACCAATGAGGAGAATTCGCTCAGACAGGACGTTAGGAACATGGTGCAGCAACAGGGTTTGACCCGGTTTACCTTCCAGTTCGCCACGACGCAGCAGTGCGCTGATGTACCCGTCGCTGATCTTGTCGAGCTGCTCTGCAATCGGAGAGAGGCGGCGTGGTTCAAAGACGCCCACGACGATGCAGGCACTCCGCTGTTTCTCCGGGCTACCGCTTTTTACACTGAACTCCATGCACTACGCTCCTGAATCTTAAAGACAACGGCGGTGGCTACGGATAGAATTGCAAGCTTTCGTAACTCATACCCGCTGTTGCGGTGACTTCGTGTTAATCTTAACGTTATTACGGCATTGGCACGTCAGAACAATTTCTGAGAGGTGGATCCGTTGAGTATAATAATCTTAGCGACGATTTCGACGACTCAAGAGAATAAATGACGTTTAAGCCATGAAACAAGCTATTTTCCTGCAAAAAGACGGGTTTTTACGGGCGTATTTAAAGTGATAATCATAAGATATCTGGTACGGGAAACGCTCAAAAGCCAACTTGCGATCCTTTTCATCCTACTTTTGATCTTCTTTTGTCAAAAGTTAGTCAGGATCCTGGGTGCGGCGGTTGACGGTGATATCCCGGCAAATCTGGTGCTCTCGCTGCTGGGGCTGGGCGTGCCAGAAATGGCGCAACTTATCTTGCCCTTAAGCCTGTTCCTTGGGCTGCTAATGACGCTGGGCAAACTGTATACCGAAAGTGAAATTACGGTTATGCACGCCTGCGGGCTGAGCAAGGCTGTGCTGGTAAAAGCGGCGATGGTGTTGGCGTTGTTTACCAGTATCGTTGCGGCAGTCAACGTAATGTGGGCAGGGCCTTGGTCCTCCAGACATCAGGACGAAGTGCTGGCGGAAGCGAAAGCGAACCCCGGCATGGCGGCGCTTGCTCAAGGGCAATTCCAGCAGGCAACGAACGGCAGTTCGGTGTTGTTTATCGAAAGTGTTGACGGTAGCAGCTTCAAAGATGTGTTCCTCGCGCAAATCCGCCCGAAAGGTAACGCCCGTCCTTCGGTGGTGGTGGCTGATTCCGGACATCTGACTCAGTTGCGTGACGGCTCTCAGGTCGTGGTGCTGAACAAAGGTACGCGTTTTGAAGGGACCGCGCTGCTGCGCGATTTCCGCATTACCGATTTCCAGGACTATCAGGCAATTATTGGCCATCAGGCCGTGGCGCTGGACCCCAACGATACCGACCAGATGGATATGCGCACGCTGTGGAATACCGACAACGATCGGGCCCGTGCGGAGCTGCACTGGCGTATCACATTGGTATTCACCGTATTTATGATGGCGCTGATGGTTGTCCCGCTGAGCGTGGTTAACCCGCGTCAGGGTCGCGTACTGTCCATGCTGCCAGCCATGCTGCTCTATTTACTGTTCTTCCTGGTGCAGACGTCGCTGAAGTCGAACGGCGGGAAAGGTAAGCTGGACCCGGTGTTCTGGATGTGGGTGGTTAACCTTGCCTATCTGGCACTGGCGATTGTGCTTAACCTTTGGGATACGGTGCCGATGCGCCGCTTGCGTGCCCGTTTTATGCGTAAAGGAGCGGTATAATGCAGCCCTTTGGTGTACTTGACCGCTATATCGGTAAAACCATTTTTACCACCATCATGATGACGTTGTTCATGCTGGTGTCACTCTCCGGGATCATCAAGTTTGTCGACCAGCTGAAAAAAGCCGGGCAGGGGAGCTACGATGCAATGGGCGCCGGGCTGTATACCCTGCTTAGCGCTCCGAAAGATATCCAAATCTTCTTCCCGATGGCGGCACTGCTCGGCGCGTTGCTGGGGCTGGGCATGCTGGCTCAGCGTAGTGAACTGGTGGTGATGCAGGCGTCCGGTTTTACCCGTATGCAGGTGGCGCTGTCCGTGATGAAAACCGCGATTCCGCTGGTGCTGCTGACGATGGCCATCGGTGAATGGGTTGCGCCGCAGGGCGAACAGATGGCGCGTAACTATCGTGCGCAGCAGATGTACGGTGGCTCGCTGCTGTCTACCCAGCAAGGGCTGTGGGCGAAAGATGGCGACAGCTTTGTTTACATCGAGCGAGTGAAAGGGGACGCCGAATTAGGCGGGATTAGCATTTACTCCTTTAACGATAAGCGTCGTCTGCAGTCGGTACGTTATGCTGCCAGCGCAACATTTGACCCGGAACAGAAAGTCTGGCGTTTGTCGCAGGTGGATGAGTCTAACCTGACTGATCCAAAACAGATCACGGGTTCGCAAACGGTGAGCGGGACGTGGAAAACCAACCTTACGCCGGACAAGCTCGGTGTGGTGGCACTGGACCCGGATGCACTGTCGATTAGCGGTCTGCATAACTACGTGAAGTACCTGAAGTCGAGCGGCCAGGACGCCGGGCGCTACCAGCTCAATATGTGGAGCAAAGTCTTCCAGCCGCTGTCTGTCGCGGTCATGATGCTGATGGCGCTGTCGTTTATCTTCGGTCCGCTGCGTAGCGTGCCGATGGGCGTGCGTGTGGTGACGGGGATTAGCTTTGGCTTTGTGTTCTATGTGCTGGACCAAATCTTTGGCCCGCTGACGCTGGTGTATGGTATTCCGCCGATTATCGGCGCGCTGCTGCCAAGTGCCAGTTTCCTGCTGATTAGTTTGTGGCTGATGCTGCGTAGGTCGTAATCACAGTAAAGCGCAGTGCCTGATGGCGCTGCGCTTATCAGGCCTACCAGGGCCCGTAGGCCGGATAGGGCGTTTACGCCGCCATCCGGCACAGTACCACGGGTGCTAGCGTTTTCTCCCGCCCATCAAACTCCCCAACATCCCGCGGATTATCTGATTGGTGACTTGCCGCGCCGCGCTTTTCGCCACGCTCTGTACCACGCCATCGCGTTTGCCGCCACGTGGTCCGGTGCTGCCAAACAGAATATCCTTCAACCCACCGAGAATACCGCTGTCCACCTCGACTGCTTTACCGTTGGCGGGAGGTGTATTTTGCTGCCCGGTGCTGGCCTGCACGCCTTGCTGCAAACGTTCATAGGCTGACTCTCGGTCGATCTCTTCTTCGTATTTGCCGTACAGGGACGAGTGATTAATCAGCCCGTTGCGCTCATCGTCCGTCACCGGCCCCATCCGCGAGCACGGCGCAATGACCATCGCTCGCTCAACCACCGACGGGCTGCCTTTGGCGTCCAGAAACGAGATTAGCGCCTCGCCGGTGCCCAGCTCCTGAATGGCTTTTTCGGTATCAAATGCCGGGTTGGCGCGCATGGTTTGTGCTGCTGTTTTCACTGCTTTCTGATCTTTCGGCGTGAACGCGCGCAGGGCGTGTTGCACGCGGTTGCCCAACTGGCCGAGTACGTTGTCTGGAATGTCCGACGGGTTTTGCGACACAAACCACACGCCGACGCCTTTCGAGCGGATCAGGCGGATGACCTGTTCGATTTTATCCAGCAGCACTTGCGGGGCGTCGTTGAACAACAGATGGGCTTCGTCAAAGAAGAACACCAGTTTAGGTTTTTCCAGATCGCCGGCTTCTGGCAGTTGTTCGTACAGTTCGGAGAGCATCCACAGCAGGCTGGCGGCATACAGTTTGGGCATCTGGTAGAGCTTCTCGGCGCTGAGGATATTAATCACCCCTTTGCCATTGGCATCGGTACGCATCCAGTCTTTGATGTCCAGCATCGGTTCGCCAAAGAAGTGCGCCGCACCCTGTTGCTCCAGTGACAGCAGCCCGCGCTGGATAGCCCCGACCGAGGCGCTGCTGATGTTGCCGTACTGGTTCTGGAAGGATTTAGCGTTATCGCCAATGTACTGGGTGATGGCCCGCAGGTCTTTGAAATCGAGCAGCAGCAGACCCTGGTCATCGGCAATGCGGAAGATAATATCCAGCACGCCGGACTGTACGTCGTTGAGGTTCAGCAAACGGGCCAGCAGCAGCGGCCCAAGGTCAGAAACTGTGGCGCGAACGGGGTGACCTTTTTCGCCGAAAATATCCCACACCGTGACCGGATTAACATGTGGCTGCCAGTCGGTAATGCCGATGTTTTTCAGGCGGGTGAGTAGCTTTTCAGAGGCTTGACCTTCCTCGGCTACGCCGGTTAAGTCACCTTTCACATCGGCCATAAAGACCGGTACGCCAATCTCAGACAACGATTCGGCCAGCTTCTGTAGCGTGACGGTTTTGCCGGTCCCGGTTGCGCCGGTAATCAGCCCGTGACGGTTGGCCATACCTGGCAATAAAAACAGTTCGGTGTCCGGCGTGCGGGCAATTAGCAGGGGTGCGCTCATTGAGATTTCCTCCATTTATCCTGCCTGGAGTATAGGCAATGTCGATGAAAGAAAGTATGCGCGGGTGTGAGAAAAGGCGTTAAAGCGTATTGCCGTGATAAATCTGATACCCCAAATCGACAGTATTGTGGTTGTGGTCGTTGTTCTTGATTTTGCTCAGTAACATCTGTGCCGCCATACGACCGATTTCAAAACGTGGGGTAATGACGCTGGCAAGGCTTGGGATCATCTGCCGACCCATTTCCAGGCCGTGAAAACCGGCAATCGAGATCTGCTCCGGGACGGCAAGCTCGCGCTCGCGACACAGCAGCAGTGCGCCCATCGCGATGTCGTCGTTGGTGCAAAACACGCCGTCTAAATCCGGATGCGCAGTGAGCGCATCACGCATCATTTGTGTGCCCAGATGGATGGATGAGATGGCGCGTGGGTTAACGCGCAGCGGTTCCAGACCCCGGCGGGTCATGGCGTCGCAGTAGCCACGATAGCGTTGTTCATCGCGGACATCATCTTTCGAACCCAGGTAGAGGATCTTATGTCGCAGGCGTTTATCCAACATGGTGCTGACCATATCAAATGCCGCCTGACGGTTATCAAAGCCTACCTCCATGTCCAGACGATCGCCCTGGATATCCATCAGCTCGACCACCGGAATGTTGGCAGAGCGCAGAAATTTAACGGTGCGCAGGGTGTGGTATTTCTCGGAAAGAATAATGCCGTCGATATTGTACGACAGCAGGTTGATTACCGATTCTTCTTCGGATTCCCGGTCGTAGTTATAGTTGGCGATCAGCGTCTGATAGTTATGGTCGGAGGTGACAGATTCAATACCGGCCAGAATGTCAGCGAACAGCTGGTTTTGAAACGAGGGGATCAGTACGCCGAGCGTATAGCTTTGCGCATTCAACAGCATCGCGGGTGCACGGTTGGGGATGTAATTAATCTCCTCCATAATTTGCGCGATGCGTTCACCGGTTTCCTTTGCGACCTTTTTCGGTGAACGGATGTAGCGACTCACTGTCATTTTGGTCACACCCGCCAGCGTGGCGATGTCTTGCAAAGAAATTCTGTGGTTCCTCATTTTCTCTCCTGAGCCGGGGAGCGCGGACTGATGCTCCCCGGTAATACCGTATTAATGCAGGATGGCGTTCAGCGCCAGAACCCCCAACAGACCCATAATGGAAATCAGCGTTTCCATCACCGTCCAGGTACGCAACGTTTCGCCCACGCTGAGATTAAAATAGCCTTTAAACAGCCAGAATCCCGGATCGTTAACGTGTGAGGCAATCACGCTACCCGCACCGGTTGCCAGCACCATCAGCGCCGGGTCAGCATGGGTGACGTTAATAATCGGCAGTACCACGCCTGCGGTGGTGATCGCTGCGACAGTCGCAGAACCGAGCGCGATGCGCAACAACGCGGCGACCGTCCAGCACATCAGCAACGGAGAGAGCGACGTACCGGTCATCAGGTGCGAGATATATTGCCCCACGCCGCTGTCGACCAGAACCTGCTTAAATGCACCGCCCCCGGCGATGATAAACACAATCATTGCAATCGCGCCGATAGAGTCGCCAATGATATCCATAATTTGCTCGATCGTCCGTCCGTTGCGCCGTCCAAGGGTAAAAATGGCGAGAACGATAGCGATAAACAACGCGACCGCAGGGTTACCGATAAACTCAAAGAACACCCGCACGCTGTTAGTCTTCGGTAGCGTAATCTCACACACCGCGGCGACCGCCATCAGTATGACCGGGATAACCGCCGCAAAGATACTGTTCCAGAACGACGGCATCTCTTCCTCGGTGAACAGATGCGGGTTGAATAACCCTTCCGGCGGTGCTTTCTCAAAGCGGGTCAGCAGCTTAGAAAACAGCGGCCCGGCGACAATCACCGTCGGGATCGTAATAATAAATCCGTACAGCAGGGTGGTACCGAGATTGGCCTCGAAAATGGTGGCAATCGCGGTAGGCCCCGGATGCGGCGGCAGGAAGCAGTGGGTCACGGACAGCGCCGCGACCATCGGCACGCCAACATACAGCAGCGGCAGACCGGAAGAGGCCACCACCGTAAACACCAGCGGCAGCAGCAGAACAAAACCGACTTCGAAGAACATCGCCAGACCGACAACCAGACCGGTGATCACCAGCGCCCATTGCACACGTTTCTTACCGAACGTGCCAATCAGCGTGGTGGCAATGCGCTGGGCCGCGCCGGTATCGGAAATCAGCTTACCGAGCATCGCGCCGAACCCGAGGATCATCGCCAGCCCACCGAGCGTCCCGCCGATCCCATTTTGTATAGAGTGTAAAACGGCCTGTGCATCCATCCCTTCGGCAAAACCGACGACCGCCGCAACCAGTACCAGGGCAATAAAGCCGTTAACTTTAAAGCCAATCATCAGGACCAGAAGCAGCGCGACGCCTGCCGCAATTATTATTAATGGCATAATCTTTTCTCTTTTATCCCCGTCATCCTGCAACTCGAATGATTTAGGGGGGGTGCCAAAAATGCAGCGCCGGAGCGCTGCGCGGTGTCGCTAAACGTCAGACGGCGACCAGCATGCCGCCATCGACAAACAGCAGGTGCCCGTTAACAAAATCGGATGCTTTGGACGAGAGGAATACCGCTGCGCCAATCAGCTCCTGCGGATCGCCCCAGCGGGCGGCTGGCGTACGTTTACACAGCCAGGAGGTGAAGGCTTCATCTTCGACCAGCGCTTTGGTCATTTCGGTTTTGAAGTAGCCCGGCGCGATGCCGTTGACCTGGATATTGTGGCGTGCCAGTTCTACGCACATTCCACGGGTGAGCATTTTCACTGCGCCTTTCGAGGCGGCATACGGCGTGATGGTATCGCGGCCCAGTTCGCTCTGCATGGAGCAGATGTTGATGACCTTCCCGGCCTGACGTTCCACCATGCGACGCGTGACTGCCTGCGAGACCAGGAACACCGCTGTCTGGTTAACAGCAATTACATCGTTCCAGTCCTGTTCCGGGAACTCGGTAAACGGATGGCGGCGCTGAATACCCGCGTTATTCACCAGCACATCAATTTGGCCAATGTCTTTTTCGATATGGTCAATGGCGGCATCGATGTCTTGTTTATGCGTAACATTAAAAGGTGCAGCAACGGCACGAATCCCTTCCTGCTGCAGTTTGGCGACGGCGGCTTCAGCACGCTCTGGCGTAATATCATTGACGATAATCTGAGCGCCATATTTACCCAACCCGGTCGCCAGTAAATAACCAATACCCTGAGCCGAACCGGTGATCAGAATGTTTTTGCCGTCCAGTGAAAAAAGATCGTTCATCATGTTATTCCTTATTTTGTTTCTGCAAAAACGAGCTGGACTTTCGCCGCCTGGGTTTTATCCCCGGCGAAGATCAGCGCCTGTTCAAGCTCGGTAAACGGGTATTCGGCGCTGAGTAACGGCAGCGGATCGATAACGTTATTCGCCAGCCACGACACTGCGGTGTTGAACTCGGTGGTAAAGCGGAATGAGCCTTTGAGCGCGATCTCTTTGCCGATCAGCATCATCATCGGGAAGTCCGGTACCGCGCCGCCCATGCCGACCTGCACCATCACGCCTTTCGCGCGGGTGACTTCCAGGCAGGTGGTGATTGAGGACGGATGACCGGAGACTTCGAAGCTGACGTCGAAGTAGCCTTTTTCTTTTTTCCACTCATCGAGTGAGTCCTGCTGCGGGTTAATCAGCGTATCGGCACCCATCTGCTGGGCAAGCGACAGCGAACGCGGGCTGATATCAGCACAGACAATCTCTGCCGCGCCGAGCGTTTTCACCGCGCTGACAATCAGGCAGCCGATAGGCCCAACGCCGGAGATAAACACGCGCTTGCCCTGCAGGTCGCCCGCTTCATGCGCGGCGTGGATCGCGACCGCCAGCGGTTCGGCAAAGGCCATCACTTTTTCATCGGCCTCTTGCGGGTACGGGATACACTGCGCGGTATCGACGGTTTTAAACCGGGTAAAGCCGCCGTCGACATGGGGAAAATACATGGCGCTGCCAAAAAAGCGCATTTCCGTGCACTGGTTTTCTTCGTGCTGCAAACAGTATTTACAGTGGCCACAGGGTTTCGACGGATTAATCGCCACCGACTGACCTTCCTGTAATTCTTTTGAATCGCTATGCACCACTTTACCAATAACTTCATGGCCTAAAATCATCGGCGCTTTAACGGTAAAATTACCGACTTTTCCTTCCTGATAATAATGTAAATCGGAACCGCAAATTCCCCCGCGGGTAATTTGTACCAGTGTTCCTTTATTATTCCATTCAATATTTTGGTCGGTAATGGCAACAGTTTTCTTACCCGCGACAACGCAGGATTGGGTTTTGACTTGCATAAATGCCTCACTGGTCAGGTAGTAACCTCGGCAGCATTTAAACGGTTTTGAGTGTTATTATTTGTGATGTAGATCACGCTGGAAAATTGTTACACTACAATGTTACGCATAACGTGATGCGCCTTGTAATTCTCATCAGCAGCGCTGAAAAAGCGTGAAATCCCCAATGTGGAAAGCGTAGTATCGCGCCATGGAATATGAATCTGGAGTTTTTTCGATGGCCGGGGAAAGTTATATTTTGATGGGTGTTTCAGGTAGCGGTAAATCTTTAATTGGCAGTAAAATTGCCGCAGTATTATCGGCAAAATTCATTGATGGTGACGATCTCCATCCCGCTAAAAATATTGATAAAATGTCTGAAGGCATTCCATTAACTGATGAAGATCGACTGCCGTGGTTAGCACGATTAAATGACGCCTCATACAGTTTATATAAAAAGAATGAGACCGGGTTTATTGTCTGCTCGTCATTAAAAAAACAGTACCGCGATATATTGCGTCAGGGCAGTCCGAATGTGCATTTTCTGTGGCTGGACGGCGACTACGAGACCATTCTGGCGCGCATGCAGCACCGGGCAGGGCATTTTATGCCGGTGGGCTTGTTAAAAAGTCAATTTGACGCGCTGGAGTGTCCGCAGGAAGATGAACGCGATATTGCCCGCATCGACGTGAACCACGACATCGAGCATGTGACGGAACAGTGCCGCCAGGCGGTGCTCGCGTTTCGTCACGGGCAATAGGCTCAGCCCCTTGCGGGACTGAGCCTGGCATCAGAAGTCGGCTTTCAGCACCACACGGTAGCGGGCCTTGCCGTCACGCACGTGCTGGATAGCGTCGTTAATTTGCGACATCGGGTACAGCTCGGTGGTAGGCGACACCTTGCTGCGCCCGGCAAACTTCATCAGCTTGCGCAGTTCGAACGGTGTGCCGGTCGCCGAACCGGAGATGCTGCGATCGCCGGCAATTAAGGTGAATGCCGGCACCGGCAGTGGTTTCATCACCGCGCCGACGGTATGGAAGTTACCGCCGTAGGCCAGCGCTTCAAAATAGGGTTGCCAGTCAAGATCGACATTAACCGTATTAATAATGAGATCGAACTGCCCCGCCAGCGCTTTCAGCGCATCCGGATCGCGGCTGTTGACCACCTTATCCGCTCCCATCGCCAGCACTTCCTGCTCTTTTGCCGGGTTGGAACTGAACGCGGTGACTTCACAACCCATCGCGTGTAACAGCTTAATGGCGATATGACCCAGGCCGCCGATGCCGATCACCCCGACGCGGCTGGTGGCGGTGATATGATGCATCAGCAGCGGTTTGAACACCGTGATGCCGCCGCACAACAAGGGACCGGCTGCCGCCAGATCGATGCTCTCCGGCAATGGGATCACCCACTGCCAGTCGGCCCGTAGCTTCTCGGCAAAGCCGCCGCGATTGAGAATAGTGGGAACAGACCCTTCCAGGCAGTTAATCTGATTACCGCTGATACAGGCATCGCAATGCCCGCAGCTGCGTGCCGTCCAGCCAATCCCAACGCGCTGGCCAACCTTCAGACCTTTATCCTGCGCCGCGCTGCCGAGTGCCGCCACGCGACCAATCACCTCATGCCCAGCAACGAGCGGATACTGAGAGAACCCCCATTCGTTGTCGATCATCGACAAATCAGAATGGCAGATACCGCAGTAATCGACCTGCACTTCGACATCTTCCGGCTTAAGCTCGCCCGCATCATATTCATAGAGTTCGAGTTCGCTGCCCGCCGCTTTTGCGGCGTAGCTTTTTATCATCGACATCGTGTTTCCCTCAGTGTGGTGTTGAACTGGAAGTGTAGAGCATGGGGAAACGGGACGCTTCGCAGAAGGGGGGATTAAGGCCTTTTCTGCAGCAGCGCGTTAAGCCACATTTCGTCACGGTCGGGGCGCTTATCGCGCGTCGTCCAACTGCTGATTAGCGTGATATCCGTCAGCGGTGCGATCAGCTTTTCCAGCCCTTGTTCGGTGAGATCGGTAAAGTGTCGACCGTCTTTTACTCGTTCAGTTTCACCGTATTTGAACGACACATACCAGGTACCGCCATTTTTAAGTGCATGGGCGAGTTTGCTCATTACGCTCGGTAACTCTTCGGCACCTACATGCAGCAACGACGCGCAGCACCAGATACCATCATAGTGTTCAATATCGGCGATATCGTTAAATGTCATCTGTCTGACGCGCAGCCCGGCATGCTGGCTGGCAAGGTTAACCATTTCCGATGAGGCGTCGAAAGCCTCGACCCTATACCCTTTCTCAAGAAATGCTTTGCTATCGCGCCCCGAGCCGCAACCCGCATCCATGATGCACCCGCCTTCTGTGATGCGTTGCAGAAAAGGTTGATAAAGCGACTCCATATCGACATTAACCGTCGAGCTGAAAAAATCTTGCGCATGGCGCTGGTAATATTCAAGGGTCATCAGAATGTATCCGTTCCTTGTGCTATGGGTTCCCACTGGTGAAAGAGTATTTTAATAGCTTCGTTCCAGCTGTCGTTCAAAAATGTGTTTCTCAGCGCCTGGGTTGTGCCCGTCTGGCGTATCAACGTTTCACGCAGCGGAAGATGGCTGTTAATGAAGTATTCATTTCGGTCCCGTAGCCGCTGGAGTAGCCTGGTCGAAGGAAGTTGGGCAAATTTACCTTTCCCACCACGGTTACACTCCTTGCAGGCGAGTACCAAATTCCAGACGCCATCGATATTCGCCACCTGTCCCCGCGCTTTCCACGGGATAAAATGATCAACATCAGCGAAGGTGTCGTCGCCAGCTTGCAGGCTGATGGGGGCAAAACAGTAGAAGCAGCGCCCCTTCTGATAGCCGTTAAGGCTGTCCCGACAGCTGGAGATTGCCACCCGCCGGTCACTTTTCCTGCTAAACAACATTTGGTCATCGTCGTCATATTCAATGTTAATCAGGTGGCTGGATATATTCATTGCCCAGCCCTGCTCGACCAGGTTCCAGCGTGCGTCAGTTTCAAAACTGAAGTTTCGGTATTGCAGGTGTTCACCCAGATTGTAAAAGTTATCCGTCATCCGGATGCCTTTATGCGTTTTGCGCTCATCGATAAAAAAGCGTATCTCAATCTCACCCTGATTCACATTGTGAAAGGCATCAATCACGTTGTTAAACCCCTGGCGAACGGTGATGGCGGTGAGTTCATCCCGAGTGATCTCGCCGTTATTGAATTGAGTACAGGCGGTAATAAACTGGCTGCTGCGTGAGGTAATCTGCTTTGGTGCGTGTTTTAGATGACGGCATAAATGGGCGCTGAATGGTACGGCCAGATCCTCAAGCGCGATCAGATCGCTGCCGTCAGGTTTGAGATCGTACAACGCGTGGGCGAGGGCAAACTTGTAGGAAGCCACATTTTTGCCGAAAAGGATAATCCCGCGCCAGTAGTTCTCCAGCGTGGGTTCAACCTGATAGAAACGCATAACGGTGTCCTGAGCGCGGTGAGTGACCGCTATTACGGAATTCAGTAACGACATCTCATAGTAAACGGCAGCAAATGTAAACCGAGCGGGTCAAGTTGCATTTTTTTGCGAGGCAAATTCCGGAAAAATTCAGGTGAAAGATGAGAATAGCTGGAGCAAGAAGGCAGCGTGGGCGATCGAAGCGCAATGACGCTGTTTTTTTCGACACTTAGCGCGACTATCGCGTGCTGGCGCTTGCATGGTGGCGTGCGACAGGTATAATCCACAACGTTTTCCGCATCCCTTCCGTGCCGGAGTGGCGAAATCGGTAGACGCAGTTGATTCAAAATCAACCGTAGAAATACGTGCCGGTTCGAGTCCGGCCTTCGGCACCAATCAAGTCTTTTTTTTCGTCTACTAAAGTCTATTTACGTATACAAAATCAATAAGTTAGATATTCTGCCTCCTGTTTCAGGTCTATTAAAGTCTACTGTCATATATCAACATCTACCAACAGATGATGGTATAACTGTTGGTAGCTTCGGTTCGATTGAAATTGATACCAACAAGGGGAGGGGGATCTATGGCTCTTACTGATATCAAAGTCAGAACAGTTAAGCCTGCAGACAAACCTTTCAAACTTACCGATGGTGAGGGGATGCACCTGTTGGTTAACCCCAATGGCTCAAAATACTGGCGTCTTCAATATCGTTTTAGTGGCAAACAGAAGATGCTGGCGTTAGGGGTTTATCCAATGGTTTCATTGGCAGAGGCTCGTAAGAGGCGCGATGCCGCAAAGAAACTGGTATCTGATGGTATCGATCCCTCTCAAAAGAAAAAAGAGGACAAGATTGAAGAAAGCGGAGCACTAACCTTTGAGGCTGTAGCAAGAGATTGGCATGCATCCTGTAGCAAAAAATGGTCTGAGTCCCATAGTGAGCGGGTGCTTAAAAGCTTAGTGGATAATCTTTTCTCTGCGTTAGGTAAACGTAAGATTTCGGAACTGAAGACTCGGGATCTACTCGCTCCAATTAAGGTAGTAGAGGCGAGTGGGCGATATGAAGTAGCTTCGCGTCTTCAACAGCGAACGACCGCAATCCTACGTTTTGCCGTACAAAATGGTCTACTTGATTATAATCCAGCTCAAGATATGGCTGGCGCAATAGCTGTAGCTAAACGAGTGCACCGCCCAGCGCTTGATTTCGAACGCCTTCCCGAGTTGCTTGATCGTATCGAATGCTTTAAAGGTCGAAAGTTGACTAAATTAGCAGTGAAACTAACACTGTTGGTATTCATACGTTCAAGTGAACTGCGTTTTGCAAGATGGGAAGAAATCGATTTTAAAAATGCGCTTTGGACGATACCTGCACAACGAGAACCTCTGAAGGGCGTAAAGCACTAACATCGTGGTTCTAAAATGCGTAGCCCTCATCTTGTACCTCTAAGTCGTCAGGCACTGAAAATATTAGAAGAGATAAAACAAATCAGTGGGGATTACGAGTTGGTCTTCATTGGTGATCACCAGCCGGATAGGCCAATGAGTGAGAACACTGTTAACAAGGCCCTGCGCTCAATGGGTTACGACACTAAAACGGAAGTTTGCGGACACGGGTTTAGGGCGATGGCCTGTAGTGCGTTGATCGAATCAGGTTTATGGTCAAGGGATGCTGTTGAGCGACAAATGAGCCATCAGGAGCGTAACAATGTCCGCGCTGCTTACATCCATCTTGCTGAGCATCTTGATGAGCGGAGGCTAATGCTTCAGTGGTGGGCTGATTTCTTAGAGCAAAACATCATTAAAAGCATCAAACCATTTGAATATAAAAAATGGGCAGTGAAGTTGAATGCCTCCTAACAGACCATCGATTTCACATCTTCTAAATGATACCGATACTGTTTTTATATACAGTTCATAGCTACGCAATCGTAACGATGGTATCATCTAAAACATTTGACTAGTTTAAAGTAGGCATCAGTAAGCAATGGCACTGAAAATGAAAGGTAAAAACAAAAAGTTTACAATGAACTCCTTCTTTGCAGGGATTGGAGGATTTGATTTAGCGTTTGAAAATGCCGGTTTTACTACCAATTTTCAGTGTGAGTTGAATAAATTCTGTGTGCGCATACTCGAAGAGCATTGGCCAGATGTTCCTCGCTACGGTGATATCCAGTCACTTGATGCAAAGGATATACCAGATGCCTCAGTTTGGTGTGGTGGTTTTCCATGCCAAGATGTATCCGTCGCAAGAGGCTCAAAGGGGCGATTGGGTCTTAAGGGGAAAAACTCTGGACTGTTTTTCCCATTTATCAATCTGATTGAAGCTAAAAGGCCACAAGTTGTTCTGCTAGAAAATGTTACGGGGTTGTTGTCGTCGCATAATGGGCAAGATTTTCGTGTTATTTTGGAACGACTAACATCATTAGGCTATGTAGTCAGTTGGCGGGTGATGAATAGTCGATTTTTTGGTGCACCACAATCTCGTCCAAGGGTTTTTATTTGTGCGGCCTTGAACAATAGTTCAGTCGCGATTAGTTCTTTATATGAAAAAGATAAAGGCAAACACTTAAAAAATATTAGAGAAGGTTTCCTGAATATAAGTGCCTGTGAAGTAAGCGGTGCCAGAGTCGCTGATGTAGCATATTGCCTTGCTGCTACATCTGGTAGACATACAGGAACTGACTGGAGTAGAACTTATATATCCTATGAATCCTCTGTGAGAAGGATGACTCCAAAGGAGTGTGAAGGCGTCCAAGGTTTCCCTATCAACTGGACTCTACCTTTATATTCTACAAGCAAGTCTGAAGATATTGATAGCGAAAGATATCACGCATTAGGTAATGCAGTAGCAGTTCCCGTTGTTGAGTGGATAGCTAAAAGGCTATTCACTGCATTGAAGAATAACGATATTGTCGAAAATGAAGTGGCTAGATCCGAAAGCATTGAAAATGTAATGAATAATCATCCTGATATAAAAGTAGAGAATGGAAGAAAGCAAGCGCTATCAGAATTACATTTTGACACTTTGGACAAAAACAAAAAACTTCGCTGGCTTTCAGGTGGAATTGCTTTCGGAAATATTTGTTATGATTTCAAAGTGCCTGATGCACCCTCTAAGCCTAAGCTGGAAAAATTGATTTCAGTAATTGAGAAGGTGAGCGTGGATGATAAATATTTTATTAGCGCAAACGCCGCTGAGGGTATATTGCGTAGAGTAGACAGTCAGAATCGTAAGTTATTCCCTCCATTACATGAAGCTCTTTTGAAACTAAGTAAAAAGAAAAGTGTTGCTTAAGAGTGGATCAAATATTAACTGGAGTTAGAGATGGAATTTTTAGTTATCAGACTTGGAAAAGATAGTGTTTCTGATATAAAAAAATTGGATAGCATAAAAAATGGGTTAGAACAACCATTTTCTTTTTCCTTCAAATGCAAACAAGTTGAAGAGAAGATCTTTACCTCATTCAAGAATAATATCAGTTTATATTGTTTTATTTATCTTGGCTCTGATAACAACAAAGGAATTGCGACAAATTGGGTTAAGGGAATTAGGGCAATCGCAAAACTTGAAGCGCTGGATGGCTGGTATGATTTTCAGTCGGAATGTATCTTAACGCTCAGGGTTTTATCTGTATTTCCGGAGAGCTATGATAAATTTAAATTTTTAGAAGATAGCCCGGAACAATATAAAAAATTTAGTAATTATCCAGTTATTGGACTTAATAGCTCAAGAAATAACTCAGTCCAACTTGTTCATGAAGGGTACAGGGAAAATACAGGTGCCTTAATTAATGCGATTTTAGAGTTATATCCCAATTTTAGGCTAGATGTAGTCAGAAATGCTCCTGAATTGCTTTATCTCTTTGATCAGGAATCACATGATGTTGTGGAGGGATATGACGATGAAAGCAGAGATAACTCTAAAAGCGTTGGCTGGGGTGAAGACTACCCTTTAAATACAGTTTTGGTTAGGAACGAAATAAGAACAATTGCAGAAGTCATTAAACGTATTGAAAATAATAGATATAAATTGGATCCTGATTTTCAAAGGGATTTTATATGGTCAGAGGAAAAACAGTCCAAACTGATTGAGTCATGCTTGATGCGGATTCCTCTGCCTGTTTTTTATGTTGCTGAGGATAAAGATGGGAAAATCATCGTCGTTGATGGTTTGCAGAGGCTCACAACTTTCAAAAACTATTTAAGTGATAAGTTTTCTTTAAGCTATTCAAACTCAAATGGGCTTAATGAACATGCAACATTTTTAGGTAAAAAATTCAGTGAATTACCTATTAAATTGCAAGAGCGAATTGAAGATACTCAGCTAATTTTTTATATCCTAGATGAGAAAGCCCCTGAACGGGCAAAACTAGATATTTTTGAACGGGTTAATGGCGGCGAGCCTATAAGTCGTCAGCAAATGAGAAATTGTCTTTTTAGTGGGCCCGGAACGATTCTGCTGAAAAAAATTGCTGCTAGTGAGGATTTTATCCGAGTAACAGGGAAGGGTCTAGATTCGAAAACAATGCGTGATCGAGAAGTTATTAACAGATTTTATGCTTTTTATCTTCTGGGATATGAGTCGTATAATGGTGATATGGATGATTTCCTAGCTAAAGCATTATTAATAA